>DAOOJC010000106.1:0-5822 GCA_035384905.1 Acetivibrio sp.
GGTGTGCCGGGCTGGATTGTGCAGGTGGACGATTCAAAAGTATCACCGATGGTTAAGCAAATGGTGAGTATGACACAGGATTCAACGGCATGGATTCTTTGGTGGGATGTGTTCCTGGAAGGTGAAGATGCCGAAATACATAAGAATCTTGTGGTTGAATTGATCGCCGGACAAATATCACCAGAGGATTTTGCAAAGGAAATGCAAAAACTCAACGAATAACACGGGAGTATGACACGAGGCGATGACACGGGGGGACGGTTTTTCCGAACACGAGGGGACGGTTCTTACGTGTCATAATCTCCGGATTGTACTAATGCTTAAACCTGTGAGCCTTTCTATTTGTCTCATTGAAAGACCTATACTTCTCAGTTCTTTAACAACTTTAACTCTTTTATCCGGTTCAAGTATTTGGATTTCGTGAGGTTCTTTTACTCCGCTTATTTCGATTATCATTTGAATAGCCTCATCGTCATATATTTTTTGAGGCTCTTCATATTCAAGGCACTTATCATTGTTTTCCTGAGCATTGAATTGTTGAAATAACAAAATTGCTTTGCTTTTATCCTCTGCGAAAAGACTGGTTATATAATCTGTGTCACAAAGACTGCTTTTTGTAATGTATTCATTATAACTACTCCACGGATAGCTGTGTACATTTTTGGCAATACCTGCTTTAACCGGATTCTGATGAATATATCTCAATACTGTTAATAAATACTCATCGCTTTCAACAGCTTCGCTTTTATATCTATCCTGAAAAAGGTACCCTCTTCTCTTATATTTACGGTTGTACCAATAAACATATTTGGCACCGATTCTTCTGAATACTATTCCTAAATCCTCATTCCGTTCCTTTATGAGCAGATGTACGTGGTTTGTCATAAGGCAATATGCATAGACTTCGTATTTGCTTATTTCTTTTAATTCTTTAATTGTTTGAATTAATTTTTCATAGTCTTTATTATCATGGAAAATGACTTGACCGTTTATTCCTCTGAGCATCACATGATAAATATCGGTGCTGCTTTTTACTCTCGGTTTTCTTGGCATAACAATCACCTCAAATAAAATATATCTGAAAAAAAAGATACCTTTGACACGGAAGAACCGTCCCCCTGTGTTAATTTAAACTTTTCTGAAACGGTTTGCTATACTTTAACATAGCGATATTACCTGAAATCAAATAGATGATATCACTTGAATTATAATCCCGTGCAAATCTCAATATATGCATGAAAATAATAACATAAAAGGTTAAATACTATAGGCTAATTGTACCATAGTATGTAAATGATATTCAATAAAACACAACAAAAAAATATATAACTCGTACAAAGCGATTAATTATAAAATTCCGTTAAAATTCCCAACTTAAAATGGCTAGTATTTTCGTAAAAGTAACACAAGGGGCAATCAAATTAATTTATATACATGGATAAAGAGCTCAGTTAATCCCAGGGTATTTTGTGCTTTCAAAATAAGAATCAATGTTATTTAAGAATTCTATTCCTGTGTCCCCTGAGAAGTTGTGATTAGAACAATAAATTTATTAATTTTATCTATAAATTATTTATATTAAGGAGGAGGTAGTATGAGAAAAAAAGCAATTCTAAGCATGTTCTTAGTATTGTCACTAATTATGATCAGCATTCCAAAACTACAATATCCGGTAATGGCTGCTTTGGCAGAATTAAAAGGAACGGATATTTACAACGGATTGAGAGGTCAAAGTTTTAATTCAGGCTGGAAGTTTAATAAGGGAGATGTGAACAATGGCCAAAGTATAGGCTATAATGACAGCAATTGGCTGGATGTCACTCTGCCTCACGATTGGAGTATTTTTAATTCCTTTAACCAATGGTCCCCTGCGGGAGACGGAGGGGGGTATCTTGACGGAGGAATCGGGTGGTACAGAAAAACCTTTACAATACCCTCGGATTATTCCGGCAAGAGAGTTTTCATAGTATTCGACGGGGCTTATATGAACAGTCAGGTATGGATAAACGGTACATTGCTGGGGAGCCGTCCGTATGGGTATAGTTCCTTTCAATATGACTTGACTCCTTACCTCAATATGGGCGGAAGTAACGTAATTGCAGTCAGACTCAACAACAACCAGCCTACAAGCCGATGGTATTCGGGAAGCGGTATTTATCGTAACGTATGGCTGACAGTTTTAGACCCGGTTCATGTGGATTATTGCGGAATGTCTATAACGACTCCAAAGGTGAGCAGCGATTCTGCTATAGCCAGTGTCAGCACAAAGGTTTTGAACCAGGGCAATTCAGCAAAAACGGTTTCTGTGAAAACAACGATTATGGATGCAAATGGCAACCAGGTTGCATCCGATTCATCAACAGCAATTAATATATCGGCCGGCGGTACCAATACATTCAGCCAGAACCTCACGGTAACCAATCCCTATTTATGGTCTCCCGATTCCCCGTATCTTTATATGGTTCAAACGCAGGTGGTTGTAAATGGAGACGTGGTGGATACCTATAAGTCGACCATGGGATTCCGTAATCTTAACTTCAGCAGTACCACCGGTTTTTCTTTAAACGGTGTCAGAATAAAAATAAAAGGTGTGTGCCTTCATCATGACTTGGGTGCTTTAGGTGCGGCAGTTAACTACCGTGCCATTGAAAGACAGCTTGAGATAATGAAAGAAATGGGATGTAATGCTATCCGTACCTCACATAATCCTCCCGATCCCCAAGTATTGGAGATATGTGACAGATTGGGCCTGATGGTTATGGATGAAGCCTTTGATTGCTGGGAAACCGGAAAAACAACCAATGACTATCATCTGTATTTCAAAGACTGGGCACAAAGGGATCTTCAGGATATGGTTAAAAGAGACCGCAACCATCCCTCGATTATTATGTGGAGTGTAGGTAATGAAATTCCCTCGGCTTCAGTTGAAACTGCCACTAAGCTTAAAAACTGGGTAAGGGAAATTGATACCACCCGTCCGGTAACATGGGGATGTTTTGCAATAAATATGGGAGAGGAAACTTATAAAAAGGTTGCCAGTGTTCTTGATTTGGTCGGATACAATTATTTTCCCTTTACGTATGACGGAGGACACAAGGAACATCCCGAATGGATAATGTTCGGCAGTGAAACAAGCTCGGCGGTAAGAAGCCGTGGTGTCTATAAAACTCCTACCAATGAAAATATACTGACCGGCAATGACAACCAATGCTCTTCTTATGACAACAGTGTAGTTGCCTGGGGTAACAGTGCAGAATCGTCATATTTTGAAATCAATAAGCGGGATTACATGTTAGGGGAATTTGTTTGGACAGGGTTTGACTATATCGGTGAACCGACACCTTACAAGTGGCCTTCTAAAAGTTCGTATTTCGGAATTGTTGACACATGTGGTTTCCCCAAAGATATCTATTATTTCTATCAGAGCAAATGGAGTGACAAGCCAATGGTGCATATTCTGCCTCATTGGAACTGGTCGAACGGAAAAACCATAGAAGTTTGGGCTTATAGCAACTGCGATTCGGTGGAGCTTTTCTTAAACGGTACTTCCCTTGGGGTAAAGAGTATGGGATATAACGGCCACGTTTCGTGGAATGTTCCTTGGTCTCCGGGAACACTGAGAGCCAAAGCTGTAAAAGGCGGAACAGTAGTTTATGACGAGGTTGTTACAGCCGGAAATCCCGCAAAAATTCAGTTAAAACCGGATCGGACGTCTATTACGGCCGATGGCAAGGATTTGGTATTTATAGAAACCGATATCGTGGACAGTAACAATGTTCTCGTTCCAACAGCAAGCAATACTGTGAATTTCTCCATATCCGGACCCGGAGTAATTGTCGGAGTCGACAATGGAAATGCTGCTAGTGTGGAACCTTACAAGGCAAACAGCAGGCAGGCTTTTAGCGGCAAGTGCCTTGTGATTGTTCAGGCAACTAATAACAGTGGGACTATCACGGTAACAGCCAACTCAAACGGATTGGCATCCGACAGTGTGACTATTGAGGCAACCGGAGGAACACCTGAACCTACTCCTGTTCCAAGGTCTGCGTTTACACAAATCGAAGCGGAAAACTACAGCTCTCAATCGGGAATACAAACTGAAGACTGCAGCGAAGGCGGGACGAATGTAGGCTTTATTGAAAACGGTGATTATGTTGCTTACAAGGCTGTTGATTTCGGCAACGGAGCGGCAAGTTTCAAGGCCAGAGTAGCAAGTGCCACAAGTGGAGGTAATATTGAGCTTAGGCTGGATGGCATCAACGGTCCTTTGGTGGGTACCTGTACGGTTACCGGCACTGGAGGTTGGCAGGAGTGGGATTATGCAACATGTGAGGTTACAGACCTGAGCGGGATCCATGACCTGTATTTGAAATTTGCAGGTGGTGAAGGTTATTTATTTAATATTAACTGGTTTACATTTGAAGAAGGAAATAATACCGGGCTTTTGGGTGATGTAAACCTTGACGGAAGTATTGACTCCACAGACCTTCAATTGGTAAAAAGGCATATACTCAATAAAAAACCGCTTGAAGGAATCGGTCTTATAAATGCAGATGTAAACAGGGACAAAAGTGTGGACTCTACCGATGTTACATTATTTAAGAGATATATATTGAGAAAAATAAAGTCTTTTGATTTTTGAGTCCAATTTAAGGTGGGGGTATTGAAAAATGAGAAAGATTGTTTTAATACTGTTGTCAATCCTTTTGATCATGACTTTTAATATTTATTCATGTTTTGCGGATAACCCGATAGTCCAGACAATCTATACTGCCGATCCCGCTCCGATGGTATATGACGGGAGATGTTACGTGTATACCACCCACGACGAGGATGTTATTATAGATAACTTCTTTACCATGAATGACTGGAGGTGCTACTCCTCAGAAGACATGGTAAATTGGACCGATCATGGTTGTGTGCTGTCCTTCACTGATTTCAGTTGGTCAAGCGGTAAGGCATGGGCAGGACAATGTGTGGAAAGAAATGGCAAATTTTATTTCTATGTTCCCTTGGCAAAGAAAAGCGGCGGAGAGGCGATTGGTGTTGCAGTATCGGACAGCCCCACAGGCCCGTTTGTCGATGCTTTGGGCAAGCCCTTGATAGACCGGGGGTGGGGTGATATAGACCCTACCGTGTTTATTGATGATGACGGACAGGCTTACCTATACTGGGGAAACCCCGATCTTTACTATGTGAAGCTAAATCCGGACATGATTTCGTACTCGGGCGGTATTGTCAAAGTGCCTCTTACCACATCAGGCTTCGGAGTGCGAAGTAAAGACGACAGACCGACTACCTATGAGGAAGGCCCGTGGTTTTACAAGCGAAATAATTTATATTATATGGTGTTCGCAGCAGGTCCGATATCCGAACATATTGGATATTCAACGAGCACGAGTCCTACTGGGCCGTGGACCTATCGCGGCGTTGTAATGCCTACTCAGGGAAGCAGCTTCACCAATCATCCCGGGGTAATTGATTATAAAGGGAATTCCTACTTCTTCTACCATAATGGTGCTTTGCCGGGAGGAGGAGGCTACCACCGTTCCGTTTGTGTGGAACAGTTTGAATATAATTTAGACGGAACAATTCCCAAGATTAATATGACTAAAGAAGGGCCTGCACAGATAGGCACTTTGAACCCATATATAAGAAACGAAGCTGAAACCATTTGCTGGAGTTCGGGGATAGAGACGGAAAAATGCAGTGAAGGCGGAATGAATGTAGGCTTTATTGAAAATGGGGATT
Source organism: Acetivibrio sp. (assembly GCA_035384905.1). GTDB lineage: Bacteria > Bacillota > Clostridia > Acetivibrionales > Acetivibrionaceae > Hungateiclostridium. The sequence continues at coordinate 5,752 of DAOOJC010000106.1, forward strand.
ACATAAAGGTTAAGGGAGTGAATTTCGGTTCCGGTGCGGCATCCTTTGAGGTGAGAGTGGCATCGGCATCA
>DAOOJC010000107.1:0-5809 GCA_035384905.1 Acetivibrio sp.
CTATGCCGGATTTAATATAAGATGCCCCCATTGCTTTTGTTTCATTTTTCATGGCTGTTATCTGTTGAATATCCTGTATAGGAAAACCGCTGCTTCAGCCCGTGTGGTATTGGCACGAGGGTTCAGCCTATTATCGGAACCGACAATCAAGCCTTCCTTGACCAGAGCGGACACGCTGTCCACCGCGTAGCCTGCTATTTCACCCTTATCGCTGAATTTATCCGGCAGCTCGTTAACACCCGAACATTGCAGCTTCCCGGCTTTCTCCAGTGCTCTGACCGTCAGCACCATCATGTCCTGACGGGAAATGGTTTCTTCAGGGTTGAACCGGTTGTTGCCTATGCCTACGGCAATGCCAAGTTTTTTAGCGATGCCGAGAGCTTCATAATAGTTGGCATCCGGTGATACATCGTCAAAGTTATTGTCAAATTCCGTTGTGAGCCCTAAAGTCTTGACAAGCAGTACCAGATAATCGGCCCTGGTGATACTTCTGGTGGGAGAGAAGGCATCCAACCCTGTTCCGCTGATGATGCCCTTGGAGGCCATAACCTCAATGGGTTTTCTTGCCCATTCCACACTGCCCAGGTCACCAAATGTTTTACGCACGTATGCCACGGCAAAATAGCTGAAATGGGTGGTTGTAAAGGTAACTGTTCCGGTTACCGGATCGTAGTGCCCGTTGGGTACGGGAACCACCTTGCCGCTGCCGTCAATGTACCAAACGACAATATGCTCCGGATCATTCAACTCTTCCTCTGTCGGTGTGTAGGGTATCGATACCGTCACCGGTGCATTCGGGTTGTTCCAAGCTTTCTGCTCGCCATCAACCGTAAAGACCAGTTGAATAACCGGCTTATCTCCTACTGAATTTCGAACTTCCTCCGGAAGGGTTGATTTATCAACATTTTTAATTGTAACTCCTGCATTACCCCGGTTTTCGATATCCGTACCGGCAATCATGTTGTCCGGAAGTGTAATTTTAGCCGCACCGGTTGTTATCTCAATATTTATGCCATGCTGCAGATTGGAAAGGGCTATTGCCGGAAGTTCCACATTGTAGCTTTCCGTATCCGATTTAGGCAGTCCAACCCCCAATGTCTTTTTTCCGTCATCACCTGTCAGTGTGCCTTCCAATGCATTATTTAGAGTTTCGGTATCAAACTCTGCTTTTACAGTACCTGTAGCTGCATCCACAGTTGCAATGATCTTCAATCCGCCTAAAGTTGCTGACGGAATTTCCACAGTTGGAATTTCCACTGGAGGAAGTTCCACAGCCTGGGGTTGACGATCCGGGGTTTTATCATTATCCTTGCCGTCATTCCCATTGGTACTTGGCGGCGCCGCCCTGTTCACAGTAACTGTATATCTGTTCGTGGATGTACCGTTCTGAGCTATAACGTCAATCTCAATCGTATTGCTTCCAACATTTAGCGGAATGGCTTCGGATAATTCGTGACTTCTTAGAACCTTTCCGTTTACCACCACTCTGGCATTTACATCCCACGTTACAGCTGCTACTCGGGTGCTTTCTACGCCATAAGCTACATTTTCGGTATAATTATACTTGTTGCGTATAAAGCCTGACACGGGTTTTCCTCCGATGTACAGAGACTGTAGTGTGGCATCGTCTCCGGGTTTATAACCTTCTACCGCTGTTACCATCAGCCTGTCGCTTAGACCTCCCCAGAAGGTAACTTTAAATTGCACAAAATCGCCATCTCTCTGCAAAAAGCGGGAGAGGTAATCTTTCTTAATGATCAGGACTTTCATACGTTTGTTATCATCATAAGTAACGGTGTAGTCGATATTCTGTCTAAGACTATCTCCTCCACAGACCACATCGATCACTTCACTAACTCTGTCGGCACTGATATAGGTTTTTATATCGGCAGGACTATCTAATCTATATGCTGCTGCAATCGGATCCAGTAAAGTATAAAACGGCTCAAATACCGTTACATACAACTGGTATTTCAGATTTTTCGGATTTGCTTCTCTAAAGGGATCAATATTTAACTCCCCGGTAAATTTATATGTTACCGGACGATTCTTGTTGTATAACGGTGTACCGTCATCCCAGGTTACACCCACCTCTTTTCTTGTTCCATCATGATAAACTGCAGTCACCTTTTCCGGCAAGGGGATATTTTCCCTTTCAGTGCCATATTTCACCATAATGGCGGTAATGTTCGGCTCTATTTCTTTAATAACTTCGATTTGAATTATCGATAACTCTACGATTACATCAAAGGTTTTGACAGCCTGATTGCCGCACTCATCCGTGGCTGTTATCGTAACAGTGGTACGTCCGATGGGATATTCAGAACCTGAAGGCCGGGATGCCCATACAGTAACTGAACAGCCGGGGTGAGAGTCAGATGTCACGATATAATAAGTCAAGTACCACGTTATCTGATAAATTTGTAGCGAAAACAATACTGTCACCTATTTCTAAGTCATTCCTTTTGTCATAAACACGGATTGTAGGCGGTGTAGTATGCTTGACGGTGATGTAGAAAGTGCCCTCTGCCCTGTTCCCGGATGAATCCTCAGCCTCAACCTTGACTTCCGTTGTCTTTATAGGAAAGAAAGCATTGTTAATGTCACTAATAGGTACCCCATCAGCAGTAGCGGTTACCGGAACATAACCGTCCTCTTCGTCGTAGGCATAAATCGGCAAAGAGATAACGGCACCGTCCGGTAAATTAGGTTCTACCGTCATGTCTTCCGGCAGGAACAGTACTGGAGGATTTGTATCGGGTGGCCTGCGAATAACGGTAATGGTGTAGGTTAGGTAAGTCAAACTGTCATAAGCCATCACGTAAACAACTATGATGTTTTCTCCTTCCTCCAACGGTACCTCGCAATTTCTTCCTTTTTCACCTCTGATACTGATTATTGCCCCTTCATCGTTGGGTATGGCAGAGACGGTAACCTTATCCACTTGATTTTTCACACTAACCGTATATTCGGTGGTGTCGGGTTGGTATAAGCCTTCCAGCAGGTTCTCCGAAGGATCGCAGTCGGAAGCGTAAAGTCTGAGCCCGTCTCCGTCTCTTAGCATTGCTTCTTTGGATATTTCATGTTTAATGTAAAACTCTATTCTCCTTTGTGGGCCATTCTCAGTCTCAAGGTACAAGACCCATACTCTATTTACATCCAGCACAGCATATGCGGTTGAGTGATCCAAGTAGGTAAGATCCGCATCTTTTAAACTGTTCTTGTCCTTAATTCTCATCTGCATATCAGTCGCTGAAAGAGGCTTGGTAACCTCAAAAATTATACTATAGGTAACATGTCCGTTAATTTTATAAGGCACGTTCACTTTATAACTATCGCAGTCATTGCTGAAGGCAGGTTCAAAATCGATATCCTGCCCCTCATAGTAAAACCTGATACTATCAAGTCTCTGGACCAGTTCATCGGGTATTTTCCGTTCTATCCTGAGAACATAATCTTTGGTACTGAGATTGGGAGCAACAACGGTGACTTTTATATGATTTGTGCCGTAATCCAGCGGAACGGGATAATAATCATATTGCTGTCCGTTTACCAGTACCCCTGCCATTGGGCTGCTTGCATCTGCTTCCAGGCAAATCGTTTTTGTTTCCTCGGGAACCTCGATACTGTATTCCGTGACGTCAGGATCAAAGTTTTGAGAAAGGGCAAACTCCTGTTTTCTGTCCGATGTAAAAACCTTTAAACTCTCTAAATCGTTATTGCTGTCGGTACCGTTTATCATTACAAGATACGCACCTACATTGTTTGATTCTTCGGGCTTTACCGTAAAGAATATTGTGTGTTCTTCTTCCGGATTCAACATCTTCGTCTTGCTGGTCCAACCCTCACTTTCCGTCAAGTCATCGGTCTGTGTCTGGGACGGATTCCATCCTAAAACTACTCTTGAAGACGGATTTTCGGGTTCAGCAGTAAATTTCACGGGTTTTAAGTCCTGTCCCTGTCCAAGATTAACAGAATATACCCTCACATTGGGGTCAAAAGCCGGTGACAGCTCCACCTCCTCGTTGTCAACCCATATCTTCAGGTTTTTAAGCCTGTCAAACTCGGATTCCGCACGGTTAACTATCAAAGTGTAAACAACAGCCTCATTGTACTTATTCATCACCGTAACGGGTATCTCATTGCGTCCACATATTAATGCCTCGGTTTTTGTTCTTCTTCCTCTGTATCCTGCACCTATTGTGTCTGTCCCCACATAAACTTCATCATCGGGGTTCACGGCGATTGCAGTAATCTCCACAGAAGTAACTTCCGGAGGAACATCCATGGTATATATTTCGAAGTTTATGTCAAAGGCCGGAAAAAACTGGCCGTTAGTTACTCTTAGGCTTGCCAGTCTCGGAGGTCCCTGGCTGCGGTCCTCATTAACGGTATATTCATTATTCCTTTCGTCATCTCTCTCATCTTCACCCCATACCCAAGTGGTCTTTTCCACATCGGATTTGACCATATCCGGTACTGAATCAACCAATGGAACTCTCCCTCCGTATACATCGTCGGAAGTGCTGTCAATGATTTCATCTGTATCCCCTAACAGGCTCGCATCATTTCCCATTTCGTTCAACCCATAATTGACAATATTCAGCGAGTTGATACCAACAGCCTGCACCTTTGGTGGGAGAACAACCATTGACCACGCCATAATCATAACCAGAGATAGTACAACTATTTTTTTCAGCAATTCAATTTTTCGTTTCCGAGAATTATTTTTTTCAATCCTGACACCCCCCTCCGTACAGCCTTTCGGTATAACAAAACGTTCAGCATGAAAATACTTCTCAGACATATAAATCCTCACAGAACACCCTCCTTTTCTAGAAATTTTCAATCTGTAGGTAAAAAAAATGCACTCATTGCTGTGCCCATTATAAAAAACCGGCTACCACCAAAAGTGCCACCAAAACAAAAAATCTTAAATTTTATTCTTTTTTCCTTCCTTTGCCGCATCAACACGATGCCCCTGATAGCCCAAACCCGTACAACGGTGCAAAAGCTCCATAATTTTTATCCTTTCACCGGATTCCCGATAGCTTTCCATCAAGGTTTCCGCTGCCTGAAGAAATGTATCCTCACAGATCAGTCTGGTACTTTCCGCCCACAAGGCTTCCATGTCATCCAGATAACGTCCGGTGTAATGGTCAACCACCTTTTGAGCGTTTTGAGGCGAAGGATTTTTCCGAAATTCGCAGGCCACCTTCCGGAAAGCATCATAGTCGCATACAATTTCCTCCATGTCCAACTTGTATATGCCTTTTTTATAAACAATGGGGTTTTTTGCTCCTAAGCTCTCAAAGGCTCGACGAATTTCACCCCGTCGGGTGTGGAACATGCCGGTAACATCTCCTTCACTGTCATGCCACAAGTCGGAAAAGATCCGATCACGGCTTACACCTTCCCGGTGCTCCAAGAGATAGGCCAGAAGTTCCCTGGATTTCTGGGTGCGGATTTTGACGCAGGAGCACCGGTCGTGAGCCGGAGCAATGTAAAAAGTTCCCATGGTGTTTATGTAAACCCGCTGTGTTGTGTAACCGCCGTATACAAGCATCTCCCGCACGAATTCCGGGCTTATTCCCCGCTTCAATGCAAATTTCAGCACTTCCCCGAAATGAGTCTTAAGCTGGAAATAGTAGCGGTGGCCGTATTGCTGTGACAGTGTAAGACACCTCCGGGTGCATTCCTCTGCCCTCGCCTCGTCTCCTTCCCGGAGAAATACAGCTGCAAGCTCACCATAGCAAACCATAGGTATATTCAGGGTACCGTACCTTTCGCCGATTTCGATGGACTTCTT
>DAOOJC010000108.1:0-5770 GCA_035384905.1 Acetivibrio sp.
ATTTCTCCTAAGAAACTCAGATAGAAGGGAGATAATCTTGTTGCGGCGGATTATAAAAAGCAAAATTTTTATTTTGCTGACGGTTACAGTTATTGTTTTGATTATAATGGGGTTGTCTTCGAGGAAAAACAGCAAGCTAAGATATGTTAGCAATGCCTTTACTGTTGTGCTTACTCCCTTTCAGGAACTCATTAATTACATTGGCAATCAAATAAATGAGGCTTCGGCCTATTTAAAGGATATCAAGGCGGTAAATGAGGAAAATGAGGCCTTGAAGGTAAGAATTGCCGAATTGGAAGATGAAGTAAAGGAGCTTTCAGGTTATAAAATTAAAATAAATGAGTTGAAAGAGGCATTGAATATAAAGCAGCAATTCAGTGATGTTGAATTTCTGGGAGCAAACATTATTGCAAAGGATGCCGGCAACTGGTTCAATATCTTTACAATAGACAGGGGAATAAGCGACAAGATTAGTGTTGACTCAACAGTTATAACGAGTAATGGACTTGTAGGGAGGGTAGTAAGCACTGACCTTATTTCTGCGAGGGTGGTATCGATTATTGATGAAGACAGTACCGTAAGTGCAAGAATTGCCAAAACCGGCAATCTGGTATTCGTAAGAGGCGATTTGAAGCTAAAAGAGCAGGGATTGTGCAGGCTGGAAAACATATTTCCCGATGTGGATATATCCGTTGGCGATACAATAGAGACTTCGGGACTGGGAGGTATATATCCAAAGGGTATTACCATAGGAACTGTCAAGGAAATCAGGCGTAAAACCAGTGATTTGAATAGGTATGCAATTATCGAACCGGCCGTGGATTTTAAGCGGCTTGAGGAAGTATTTGTTCTTATTGGCAAGGATAATATAGAAAAAGCAGGCGAAACGGAAGATGAGGGTTAAAATTGTATCTTTTACGGTTTTGATATTCTTTATAACGCTAGTTCAGTCAACGGTTCTGGATAATATCAGAGTGTTTAATGTTAAGCCCAATTTGTTAATGGTTTTTATTGTTTCGGCCGCACTTCTCGGCAGCAACGTGGAAGGTGCTGTGGTAGGTTTTTTTTGTGGCCTGGCTCAGGATATGATTTCAGGAGGTCCCATAGGATTTTATGCTCTTTTAGGGCTCTATCTCGGGTTTGGAATAGGTTCTATAAATGAGAGGCTATACAGGGAAAATGTGCTGGTCACAATTTTCGTTACCTTTTTATCTACGGTGGTTTATGAGTTTACGGTCTATTTTTTAAGCAGTTTGACAAAAGGCTCTATAGAGTTGGTTTTTCCTTTCACACATGTGATTTTACCTGAAGCACTTTACAATAGTGTTGTTTCAATTGTTATATTTATTGTGGTATTAAAAATAAAAAGATGGTCTGAAAAAGTAACGAAGCTATCCAGACGTTATTAAGGAGCTTATTGCAGCTGTTGGCAGGAGGTGGAAATGTGGGGGAGAAGGAAAATAAAAATAATAAAATAAATGAAAGATTCAAGGTCGTAGTAGTTGGTTTGACCCTGGCTTTTGTTTTGATTCTTCTTCAGCTAATAAACCTTCAGATTATTCGTGGCGAATACTATGATGAACAATCGCAGATGAAGCTGCTTTCGGAGAGGGATATAGTTGCTCCCAGGGGAAATATAGTAGACAGAAACGGCGTACCGATTGCAATAAACAGGATTGGGTATACGGTGAAAATAGCAAAAACCGGTTTGAATGAAAACGAAAAAAGTGAGTTGATATTAAAGCTTATTGATGTTTTTGAGAAAAACGGGGACTCTTACGAACAAAATCTAAGTAATTATCTGACATTTAATCCTTTGGCATTCGGAACTAAACTCAAATCGCAAGAGGCTTTGGAAAACTGGAAAAAAGACATGGTCATGAAAAAGGAAGATATGGAGTTGCTTGGAACACCGGTTGATGTCTTTAAATATTTTAGAAAGAAGTTCTATATAGAAGATAAGTATAACGATGAAGAGGCCTACAAAATAATGATTATCAAATACGATATGCTTATCAAGGGATATACTGCAACCAATCCTTTACTTATTGCAAAGGATGTCAGTGCACAAACCGTTGCACAAATCGAAGAAAGGCATCATGAATTTCCGGGGGTAATCATTGATGTTGTGCCCCAGAGGAAGTATGTAAATGCAAGCCCGGTAGGGCATATTCTGGGTTATATTGGCGTGATAAGCGGTGAGGAGTATCAGCAGTATAAAGACAACGGATATGGCATGAATGATATGATTGGAAAGAATGGTATAGAAAAGACCCAGGAAGTTCAGTTAAGGGGGATAAACGGGAAAAAGAGGGTTGAGGTTGATACAAACGGAAGACTTACTGCTGAGCTTAGCAGTGAACCGGCAATTCCCGGAAACGATGTGGTGCTTACTATAGACCTTCGGCTTCAGAAAGCAGCGATGGAGTCGTTGAAGCAGAATATTGAGTTGATAAGGTCGCAGGCAGACAACAAGAAAAATTTTGGAGATGCCTGTGCCGGTGCGGCGGTTGCTATTGATGTAAATTCCGGAGAGGTTCTGGCACTGGCAAGTTATCCGACCTATGACCCGTCTGTTTTTCTTGCAGGTTCACAGGATAAGGAAGCACAAAAAACAATACAAGACCTGATTCAAGGCAAGGGTGAGTATTCATGGTATAACAGGGCAATACAGGGAAGATATGCACCCGGTTCTACCTTCAAGCCCCTGACGGGAATTGCAGGACTTGAGACAGGAGCTATAACTCCTCAGAACAGTTATATTACCGATAAAGGAACCCATATTATAGGGGGTTGGACTTTTAAATGTATGGAGTACCCTACCTATGGGCATGGGAGAATTGACCTTGTTAAAGCCTTGGCTACTTCGTGCAATATCTATTTTCATGAACTGGGAGTTAAGACCAGGATTGAAAACATTGATTTATGGGCAAAGCGTTTTGGACTTGGAGAGTACACGGGGATTGAATTGCCCTCGGAAAATAAGGGCATTAGGGCGAACATGACTACCAAAAGAGAGTTGAGAAACGATGACTGGAGACCGGCTGACACGGCCCAAACTGCTATAGGACAGTTTGACAATGCATTTACACCGATTCAACTGGCAAGTTATGTAAGCACCTTGGCAAACGGAGGGAAAAAGTATAAAGCCCATATTGTCAAGGAAATACGTAAACATGACGGCTCGATTGTGCTTAAAAGCGAGCCTGAATATGAAGATTTACAGATAAAGAAAGAAACAATTGAGTTGGTTCACAGAGGCATGGTGGAAGTTGCAAATGCTCAGGATGGAACTGCCAACAAGATTTTTGACGATTTGAAACCTATTATTGTAGCGGGAAAAACCGGTACCCCTGAGACGGGATTTGAACATCTGGGACAGTCTTCAAACGGTTTGTTTATTGCCTATGCTCCGGCTGATAATCCACAAATTGCAGTGGCGGTGGTCATTGAGCATGGGGTATGGGGATCATATGCAGCACCGGTTGCAAAGGACATTTTAAAGGAGTATTTTGGCATGAACAGCGACAACTTGCCTCAGGACGGTATAGTTCCCGATCAGGCACAGTTAATACGCTGACGTTGCTGCCACAGATTGACTGAAAAAGTTTTAGTTTTATTTAAACTATATAATGTGTAAGTTCATTCGGCTAAAGCTGAATTAATCGACATTTTTATTGGGGGTTATAAAAATGAAGGATAGCAGTGTTATTTTTAAAGGTTCTTTAGATTGCCTTACCATCATAATGAAGGAAGAAGAGGATTTCAGCACTATACTTGAGAGTATTGAAAAGAAGATAGAATCTTCCGGGAGGTTTTTCAAGGGCACCACTCTTTCTGTTAAGTACAGAGGGAAAAAGCTGTCAACAGAAGAGGAGAACAAGATTTTTGAGCTTTTGAAGAACAAAAGCGGTGCAAACATCAAGGACTTCGAAGAGGATACCGAAGAACCTATAAGGGTTGAGAAAGAAGTTAAACCGCCTTTGCCGCATTCAAAGATAAGGATGAGTACTTTCTATTTTAAGAACCTTGAAGAGGGAATCACAAAATTTCATAGAGGAACAGTTCGTTCAGGTCAATCGATGAAGTTTGACGGAAACTTGGTGGTTATTGGTGACGTAAATCCCGGAGGTGAGGTTGCTGCAACCGGAAATGTTGTGGTTATGGGTTCGCTGAGGGGAGTGGTTCATGCAGGTTCCAACGGAAACAGGGAAGCTTTGGTGGTAGCTTTGAATTTGCAGCCTACGCAGCTTAGAATAGCCGATGTTATTACGCGGTCACCGGACGAAAAAGAGACTATGGGCCAATTTGTTCCAGAATTGGCTTATATTAAAGGAGGCACGGTTCTAATCGAGAGATATCTTCCTGCAAGATAAGGTTTGGTGGTGCTGGCATAATGCAAATTTACAAAATTGCCTGCTAATGCTTATTAGAGAAAAATGAAGAATTGACAAATTATTAAAAGAAATATATAGTTTAAATAAGAGTTTTTTTTATGAGTTTTTTAATAAATGAGTCTTCTTATTTGTTGGTATGTTTGTTTTTGGGAAATATGATAAAATTCTATGCAAGCTTAGTATAATTCATGTATTTTATCTTGATAGAAATAGTTGATTACATCTGATTTTAATACATACAATCAAGAACGAGGATTAGATAAGAGTGTACGTTCTTAATTGAATATAGGTGGGAGGTATATTAATGGGTGAGGTTATTGTAATAACTTCTGGCAAAGGTGGAGTAGGCAAGACAACAACCACAGCAAATATTGGAACAGGTTTGGCACTTCAGGGAAAAAAAGTGGTTTTAATTGATACTGATATAGGTCTTAGAAATTTAGATGTTGTAATGGGTCTGGAGAACAGGATTGTGTATGATATTGTTGATGTTATCGAGGGTAACTGCAGATTGAAACAGGCCTTGATAAAGGACAAGCGTTATGAGGGACTTCATCTCCTTCCTGCTGCCCAGACCAGGGATAAGTCCGCCATTAAGCCTGAGGAAATGATTAACTTATGTGGTGAATTAAAAAAGGAGTTTGATTATATACTAGTTGACTGTCCTGCGGGTATAGAACAGGGCTTTAAAAATGCAATAGCAGCAGCGGACAGGGCAATAGTTGTTACTACACCCGAGGTTTCGGCAGTAAGGGATGCAGACAGGATTATCGGCCTTTTAGAGGCAAACGACTTAAGAGACCAAAAGCTCCTTATAAACAGAGTCAGACCGGACATGGTAAAACGCGGTGACATGATGTCCATCGATGATATTATTGATATTCTTGCTATTGACCTTATTGGAGTTGTTCCGGATGACGAAAAAATAATAATTTCCACAAACAGGGGAGAGCCTGCCGTAACCGACAATAAGTCTCAGGCAGGAGAGGCATATAGAGGAATAGCAAGAAGGATTATGGGTGAAAATGTTCCCATTCTTAACCTGCAGTCAGAAGACGGATTTATGTTTAAAATAAAAAAGCTTTTTGGATTAAAAGTAAATTAATAGGAGGAGACTTATGTTGCTAGATTTATCGAAATTGTTTGGTAGATCGAAAAACTCGAAAGATCTTGCCAAGGAAAGACTTAAACTAGTGCTAATCCACGACAGAGCAAACGTTTCTCCTCAGTTTTTAGAGATGGTCAAAGGGGAAATCATCAAGGTTATTTCCAACTATATGGATGTGGATGAGGATTCTCTTGACATTCAAATGACCAGAACTAGGAGTGAAGAAGGGGATAGGGTTGTACCGGCATTGGTTGCAAACATCCCT
>DAOOJC010000109.1:0-5749 GCA_035384905.1 Acetivibrio sp.
ATTTCCATACTCATTTCAGTCAGTATGCCGCAAACCTTTTTCCCATCCAATATTACATCATTGGGCCATTTAATTCCAGCTTTGATGTCCAGCACGTCGTTTATAGCCGAAACAACCGCTATTGAAGCGGCAAGAGTAATGATTTGAACTTCTTCCGGACCGACAACAGGACGCAAAACCATGGACATCCATATTCCCTTATTACCCATGGAATGCCAGCTCCTGCCCATTCTGCCCCTTCCTTCGGTCTGACAATCGGCAATAACTACGGTACCTTCTTCGCAGCCTTCCTGTGCAAGCCTTTTGGCATAATTGTTTGTCGAATCCACCTGTGCCAAGCAATGAATATTTTTGCCGATAATTCTTGTATTAAGACCGTCGCTCACTTCCGACGAATTCACTATATCCGGCACCGAGCTTAACCTATAGCCTTTTCTGGAAGAAGATTCGATAACATAACCTTCACTTTTTAACTCCTTAATGTGCTTCCATACCGCAGTTCTGGATACATCCAAGTCTATGCCCAGCTGCTCACCGGAAACATAATTTCCTGCTGCATCCTTCAATTTTCGCAATATTTTGTCTTTCACCTTTATCCTCTCAACCAAACCAAATATTGGTACTTTTAGTAAAAATCATTTCATAAAATTAAATTTCACCGGTATTACATGAGTAGTCTTAAAAAGACCAAGCCTGCTGCTTTTAAACAGGTTTCTTTATTGTATAGGCCCTGCCTATCTCATTGTCAAGGAAAACAACTATGTCCTTTCCTTCCTCCTCAACCTTTACAAGCTTCCCTTTTTGTACCAAATTGCAGTAATAATAATACAGCAGTGTGTCATTAAAATCGGGATTTTCTTCTCTGTAGTCCTCAATAATGTTGTTTATATATAGCTCCTCTGATTTATCGACCAAGACTGGGGAATCCAGCCTTTTATCCAGAAGGCTTATCTGGTCACCTATAACAGTACTGGTAACAAGGCATTCCGGAAGTCTGTATAAACCGAAGGTATAATTCCCGATCGGCATCACCGAATCAAGGTAAAGCTTCATAACCTCAGGGTGATTGAGCCCTATTTCGTAAAGATACCTATCCGCTACAAAACAATACCTGGGGTACAATTCTAGCTTTACACACCTCAAGTTAGCAGACTGATACTTTTCCATATCATCCTTCGGATTTAAAAGTGCCGATAGACACTTTTTATTGTCAATCCCTATCCGTACTTCCTTATCAAACCACACGGACAGCTTCAGACCACATTCTATAGCATTTTCAACTTCCTCAGCAGGAATATAGTAGTAAACCTCTACCATAAGGTCACCCCCCCATCGGAACCTTCAATTAGTCTTTCATAAAATGCCGTCAACCTTCAGTATATAATAACAACAGGAAACTACAACCATCCTTATTTTATTGTATCATTAATAATTGTATCAGATTCTGCGGAAATCACAAATTGTAATTTTTTTATACAACCTTATTCCATCCCTGTCACTGCACTTTTTTATTGCATCATCAATAATTATACCAAACAACTCCATGTCACTACAAATTTCTTTCAACGGTACAAGCACAAACGCCCGCTCAAACATTCGGGGATGGGGAATAGTCAGCTTTGGAGTTTCAAAGGTCAAATCATCATAAAGAAGCATGTCAATATCGATTGTTCTTGGTCCCCATCGTATTTCCCGTTTTCTTTCCAGAAGCCTCTCAATCCTTTGGGACTCCGTAAGAAGTGCTTCCGGATCCAAAGAAGTACCGATTGATACAGCCATATTTAAAAAGCGGTTCTGATCGGTATAGCCCACAGGATCAGTTTCATAAATGCTTGAAATATTGTCAAGGCACACATTTTTAGTCTTAGAAATACTTTCAAGGGCACTAATCAAATAATTCTCTCTGTTTCCCATGTTTGAGCCCAGAGACAAATAAACCTTATGATTCATTTCTGTCCCTCTCAATCTCAACCCCTACCCATGAGAAATCTCCGTCAATAGGAGCATCCGGCTTTCTGACGCGGACAATAATTCGTTTTATTTCCTTAAAGGTCGACAGTATTTCCCGGGAAATTATATGGGCAAACCTCTCAATAAGTCGAAATTTGTTGTTTTCATTTATATTCTTAATTATTTCATATATCTTCGAATAATCCACTGTCTTTTCCAAATCATCGGTTTCTCCGGCTTCTTTAAGATCCAAAAAAGCTTCAACATCAATATAGAAATTCTGTCCCTTTTCCCTCTCCGAATGAAATACTCCATGGTAACCGAATAATCTTATATTATTAAATACTATTTTATCCACAATACTCCTCCCATGATAAAATCCTATGCTCTCACCATCGCATCGGTCATTCTTGTGACCCGGGTCATCTCCTTAACATCATGAACCCTGACAATATCCACTCCGTTGGCAATTCCTAGAGTAATGGTCGCTGCAGTACCCTCAAGCCTTTCATTGACCGGCAGTTCCAGAACATTGCCTATCATGGATTTTCTTGATGTCCCAAGAAGTACCGGAAGATTAAGGGTACCTAGCTCCTTAAGCCTTCTCATTACCTCCAGGTTGTGCTCTAAATTTTTACCGAATCCTATACCCGGATCCACCACCATGTTTTCTCTTGTGATACCGGCCTCTTCTGCTATTTCAATGCTCTTTCTCAAGAACCTTATGATGTCTCCCATGATATCATAATATTCTTTGCTGTCGCTGTTATGCATCATTATTACTCCGGCACCGTTTTTGGATATTGTCTCCGACATGGAAGAATCCCTTTGAAGCCCCCAAACATCATTAACAATACATGCACCGGCAGCAACAGCCTTTTCTGCCACCAATGCCTTTGAAGTATCTATAGATACGGGAACATTCAACTCCTTTGAGAGTATTTCAATTACAGGCACCACCCGGTTTATTTCCTCAAACACATCCACCGGCTGATGTCCGGGCCTTGTTGACTCCCCACCGATATCTATAATATCGGCACCGTGCTCCACCATCTCTTTAGCCCGCTTTACAGCACTCTCCGGATTAATGAATTGCCCTCCGTCAGAAAAGGAATCCGGTGTCACATTTAAAATCCCCATCACATAGGTTTTCTCCCCCATCGGAAGTCTGTATTTTCCACACTCGAAGTATTTCGGTTTTCCTTCTTCCAGCCCTTCTAATAGCCTCTGTATTTCATCGGCGATTTTTTTAAGGCTTGTGTTCTGCATTCCAAGCTTATAAACCAGTCTTTTGTACTGGCTGTATGTACCCATCAAGAGAACATCGGAACTTTCGACATTAAAGTTCACCACGCCTCTGTTTACCGCAGCATCGCCGCCCTTGCCCAGCATCTCCTGTTTTATTATGTTTGCCGCATAGGTGCTTATGTTCTCAAGCTTCATGGTTATAAACAACGCCTTCGGTGAAAGCCAAGGTATGCTTGATGCGTCCACACCTATTCTGCGGATTTCCTCGCGGGCCTCATGCATATTGTCAATATAAATAATTCTTGCATTAACCATGGGGCTACTCACTTCCTCCCGTTAGTTATTTTTATTTCAAGCTAACTTCGATAAAACTGTTTATAGCTAAAAGTAATATATTTCTGCACTAATGTCCGAATCCTCCACTTTTATAATCCCATAGGAATAATGCTCCTGTGACCTTTTATCGGTGGGAGAACCGGGGTTCACACATAATATGCCGTTAACCCTATCATTAAAAGGTACATGGCTGTGTCCAAAAACCACACAATCCACATTATCTCTCATAAACGTTGCCAATGCCGCATATAAAGTATTGCTTCCCCTCCCATACCCGTGAGTAATCCCTATCCTGAAGCTGCCGGCCTTTATAATCTTCTTATGGGGCAGCATGCTCCGTATATATTCATCATCATTATTTCCCGCCACCGCTTCGACCGGTGCTATCTCCTCAAGCTCGTACAGCACATAATCCTTTAAAAGGTCCCCGGCATGAATAATAAGGTCAACCCCCAAAAGTCCTTCCATAAGGGCCTTGGGTAGAGCCCTTGCTCTGGAAGGTATATGCGTATCCGATACAACTCCTATTTTCAATAAGCTCAATTTCCTTCACCTTTAAAAACCTTTCTCAATATTTCCCCAAGATCCTCCAAAACCACTGTCCTGGCATTGGAAGAAGTACTTCTCTGCTGCATTGCAAGGCCTGCATACATCTCAATTTCTTCATCGCTCAAAGTTATGTCGCACGGAAGAAGTCCGCCTATTTTATCACCCAGCTCGTCAACGGATGACACCTTTAAAAGCTTCAGTACATTGTTAATCTTTTCTCCTGCAGCCTCGTAATTATACTTTAAGTACTCCCTGACAAGATAACCGTTGGCCCTTCCATGGGGAATATCCTTAAAATACGTAAGGGAATAACCCAATCCGTGTATTATTGTGGTACCGGTATGGGAAATGACCATTCCCCCAAGCATCGACATGTACAAAAGCCTTTCCCTCACTTCAAAATCGAGCCGGTTGTTTAAAAGGCTGTCAATACATTCCCCGAATATTCCGATGGCCTCAACTGCCAGTATATCACTGACCGGAGTGCTTTTCTTTCCGAGATAGCCCTCAAGGGCGTGGGTAAATGCATCCATGGCCGTATCAACCGTTGTTTGCCGGGACATGCTTTCGGTATACCGTGCATCAAGGAATGCCACTGCCGGAAATGTATCCTCATTTCCAAAGCTCTTTTTTGTTTTCATGTCAT
The DNA here is from genome assembly GCA_035384905.1 of Acetivibrio sp. Lineage (GTDB taxonomy): Bacteria > Bacillota > Clostridia > Acetivibrionales > Acetivibrionaceae > Hungateiclostridium. The sequence continues at coordinate 4,730 of DAOOJC010000109.1, forward strand.
TCCTCGTAAGAATGGAATATGGGGTTATTTCGCTTCCGGTTCCAGCTGTTGTGGGAATTGCTATAATCGGCAGCGGCTTGTTTTCAAATATATTTTTATACAAATCCACAGGCTCAATACTGTTGCATGCCAAAACCGATACCGCCTTTGACGCATCCAGCGGGGAGCCTCCCCCTATTCCAATGATGAAATCGGCACCAAACTCCCTTGCCAGTTCCCCTCCTTCCTTTACGTTTTCAAGAGTAGGGTTGTTCAAAACCCTGTCATAAATCCTATATTCGACACCACACTCCTTCAGTGCCTCAACAACATCCTCAAGGGCTCCGCTTGCTTTTGCGGAATTATTTCCCGTAACAATAAAAGCCTTCTTTCCAAACTCCTTAAACACTGCCTTATTGCTTTCTATACACCCTTTTCCGAAAAAAGCCTTAGTACCTATTTTAAATTTGAAGTTCATATGCACTCAATTCCCCTTCTTATTTGTCATTAACAATTATTACTTATTATAATATAATAAATTCTATTTTTAAAGGCATTGCTCGACCCCACGGAGTATTTACAGGCGGCTGGACTTGCGTAACTTAAGTTTCTGGAATATTTTTCTCCACATTAGATTGATATGCGTGGTATAATATATGTACCCCAAATATAGGAGGAATGCTCTATGGGAAAAGAAATTGAAAGAAAATTTATTGTTGAAGGTGATACCTATAAAGAACTATCCCAAGGAACTTTATACCGGCAAGGCTATTTATGCTCCGACTCTATACGCACAGTCAGGGTCCGGTTATGCGGTAACAAGGGATATATAACCGTTAAAGGAAAAACTCAGGGTGCGGCAAGACCGGAATATGAGTATGAAATTCCCGTAGACGATGCAAATGAAATGCTCGAAAACCTATGCGAAAAACCCCTCATAGAAAAAATCAGATATAAATATTCTTTCGAAGGCTTCATATGGGAAATTGACGAATTTCTCGGTGAAAACGATGGACTGGTTATTGCCGAAATCGAGCTTCC
>DAOOJC010000110.1:0-5744 GCA_035384905.1 Acetivibrio sp.
ATTAACAGGCTCTACAACTTGCTTCACAATGTTTCTTCCACATTTTTCTTCACATAAATAATGTGCACCCGCACTTCACCATTATTTGTAACACAATATTAACTTGATATGGCAAAACAGATAACTTATAATTATCGTGAAGAGTTGTGTGTGATTATGTAAACCCGTTTGGAACTGATGTAAAGAGGTGTTAATTATTAAGAGACTACTGGGACAAATCAGAAGAGCAATACAGGACTACGATATGATACAGGACGGTGACAGGGTGGCTGTTGGGGTTTCCGGGGGAAAGGACAGTCTGACACTTCTTGTGGCCCTAAGACAGATAAAAAATTTCCTTCCGAGAAAATTCGAACTGGAAGCAATAACCCTGACCATGGGAATTGGGGAGTTTGATACCACTCCGATAAAAGAGCTTTGCGAAAGAATTGACGTAAATTACACCGTTGAAGAAACCCTTATCGGAAAAATAGTGTTTGAAGAACGCAAGGAGAAAAATCCCTGCTCCCTTTGTGCCAATCTGAGACGGGGTGCCCTGCACAATGCCGCAAAGATGCTTAACTGCAACAAGGTTGCCCTTGCCCATCACAGGGATGATGTTATTGAAACCCTGCTGTTGAGCACCTTTTATGAGGGAAGGCTACACACCTTTTCACCGGTGACTTATCTTGACAGAAAGGACCTTTACGTGATAAGGCCCCTGATTTATACTGAAGAAAAACTTGTTAAAGAATTTATAAAAGGGAATAATATAACTACAGTGCCAAATCCTTGTCAAATGGACGGCATGTCCAGGCGGCAGTATATAAAGGATCTTTTGGCAAACTTAAGAAAGGAAAACCGAGAAATAAAAAACAACATTTTCGGTGCAATTAAACGTTCCGGTATAGACAGATGGTAGCCGGGCAGCATGTGTCTGAAAGACCGTTGCTGGCTTCCGATTGTTGCAGCACACAAAAAAGGGTAACCTCGGCAACAGTTGTCCAAAAGACCGTTAAAACCCGGACGGTTTTTGGCAGTAAACTTAGCTTATAACATGCAGCCTGTTCGACAGGCCGTAAAAATATTACAGGAGGATGTCGTTATGAAGTACATAAGAAAAAGCGTGTCGGTTCTGATAATAATCTCCCTTGTTATAATGTTATCATTACCCGGCGTAAATGCAGGAATTATCTATGAATCTAAAACCACGGAGGTTGTAACCTCAGGTGTAACTTTAGAAACCATTACAAGGTTTGCCGACGAGGGATGGCAAAAAATCAATGTGTTAAGGGTAAATCTGAACAACCCAAACGTCAAGGTTGACACCCTGACCAATTCAGAGTCCATAAGAAATCTGACCAATGTGAAAGCCCTGGCTGAATCCGGCGGTGCTGTGGCAGCCATAAACGCCAGCTTCTTCAGCTGGTTGAGTGAATCCGGAAAGGGAGATCCCATCGGTCCTATCATACAATCCGGAAAAGTGGTGTACATCGATGAGGAGTTCAACAGATACAACAATTCCATGGCAACTTTGGCAATAGACAACGATAAAAATGTACATTATGATTACTGGAAAACCTCAATCACATTAAATTCTCCCTACGGAGGCTCGGCTAATGTTTCACAATACAACAAGCTTAGTCCGTCAGACTATAACGACCTGACCATATGGACCCCTAAATGGAGTAAATATTCTATAGGTGCGACGGAGCAATATAAAGATATGGTAGAAATGGTTGTTGTCGGCAATACTGTCATGGAAGTCCGCAAAAACCTTCCCGCTGTTGAAATCCCGCAAAACGGTTATGTGATAATGGGTAGAGGTGATAACGGTAAATTCCTTTACAACAAATTCCAGGCAGGAGACGAAGTAAATCTCACCATCTCAACAACCATTGACTGGGAAACTATAGAAATGGCAGCTACAGGCGGTGCCATGCTAGTAAAGGACGGCAAAATTCCGTCAACTTTTTCCCATGATGCCTCGGGAGCAAGCCGCCGTCCCAGAACTGCCGCCGGAAGCTCCAAATCCGGTAAAGAGCTGATACTGGTTACCGTTGACGGTGACCAATCCGCAGTCAAAGGTATGACCATGAAAGAACTGGCAAACCTGATGCTGGATCTCGGTGCCTACAATGCAATAAACTTTGATGGCGGCGGCTCGACAACAATGGTGTCCCGGACACCGGCAAGCAATAACCTTAAAGTTGTAAGCAATGTGGGAGGTTCGTTGAGGAGTATTGCTACTGCTATAGGTATTTTTTCAGTATGCCCGCCTTCTTCATTGGAGGGGCTTATAATTGACAAGGAACAATCCAATGTCTTTATAAACACACCAGTTAAGCTTTCTGTCAGGGGCTATGACACTTATTTCAATCCATTCGCGGTGGACCAGAGCAAGATTAAATGGAGTGTGTCCGGTATTGAAGGAAGCTTTGAAGACAGCACATTCCATCCTAAAACTTCCGGCTTTGGCACAATAACTGCCTCAATAGACGGCGTGACCTCCAGTACCGGAATAATGGTTCTGGACAAACCAAACCGGCTTATTCTAAGTGACAAAGAGCTTTACCTGACCGTCGGATCATCCCGCACCTTAAGTGTTAAAGCTACCGACAGCAACGGTTATACCTCAAATGTCAACCCTGAAAATATCACCTGGACCCTTGAGGGAGACGTTGGAAAGCTTGAAAACAACACCTTCACCGCCACCAAAACCGGTGTAGGCTATATTAAGGCATCCTGGGGGGATGCTCAAGCTTACTGTGCTGTATCGGTTGTGGAAGAAACCCTGCACTCTTTAGACAAGTTTGAAAAATGGAACGGATTATTTTCATCTGCACCCGCAAACCTTCCCGGAAGCTATGAGTTATCCAACGAACAAAAAAAGAGCGGAAAATACTCAGGAAAACTGACTTATGATTTTTCATATTTAGAGGGAACAAGAGCTGCTTACGTGGTGTTTGACAATGATGGAATCAACCTTGGTGAAAATACCACCGAATTGAACATGTGGGTTTACAACCCCCGTGAGAACTCCAATTGGTTAAGGGCTGAGGTCGTCGATGCCGCAGGCAAAAAACATCTCATTAGTTTTTGCAACGGTATGGACTGGACAGGCTGGAGGCAAGTATCTGCTTCATTGAGGGACATCGATTCCCCCACCAGGCTGACCCGGGTGTATCTTGCACAAGTAAACCCTGTTCCCGAGGCAGGTTACATTTATATAGATGACTTAGGCTTTAAGCAGCATAAAGACTTTCCCGAAATCGACAAAGACACGGTTCCTGAGGATGTTTTCGCTCCGGACGCAGCCAACAAAGTAACCGAACTTGCCGACGATTCCATAAGGTTCTCCGTAATTGCCAACACCATCGAAAAACCTCAGAACATGCTGCAAAAGCTTATGAACCTGCGTTTTGCGGAAGGAGTCAATGCCGATGACACAATAAAGGATCCTCAAATAATTTCAAATATAAAGTCTTACGACTGTTTTGATGCGGGCAAAAGCCGGTTTATCGTTCTCGATACATCGGACAAAAGCCTGAGAACAAGCTCCTCCGGACAATGGCAATGGTTTTCAGAAAAACTCGAATCCTTTTCCGGGGATAATCTCTTCATATTTATGAAGAATCCTCCGTCAACCTTTAGCGACTCATTGGAGGCTAATCTATTCAAAAAATTATTGGTTGAGAAAAAGGAAAAAACCGGCAAGAATATATGGGTATTCTATAACGGAAGTACAAACACATACACCCCGGAAAACGGAATCCGGTATTTCAGCCTGGCACAAGTGAGTACAACGGGTCTGACCCCCGAAAATGCAATAGATGCCAAATATATTGAGGTAACTGCAACGGGCACAGATGTAAGCTATCAATACAAGTCAATGTTTGAATAGGCTTTCATAATGTGAAATAATATTCCGAAACTTAAGATTTGCAAGAACAGAGCCTGTAAATACTTCGCAGGGTCCGGCAAAACTCACTTCGTGAGAATGGATGCCCGCCCTTCGTGCGTTGTATTAACAGGCTCTTCGATTTGCTTACGCCATATTTCTTCGGTGTCTTTCTTTACTTTTATTAATTGCACCCTGATATTCCGGGTACATTAATCCCCTTTACTGCTCACATCCCAACAATTTCTTCAAATAAGCCTCAAAATCATCCCTGAGGTCTTCCCTCTTCAAAGCAAACTCAACAGTAGCCTGCAGGAATCCCAGCTTATTTCCCACATCATACCGCTTTCCGACAAAGTCATACGCGTACATTGCTTCATGCTGAATAAGGCTTTTAAGTGCGTCGGTTAGCTGAATCTCTCCGCCCTTGCCGGGTTTGACATTCTCAAGGTGCTCAAATATTTGCGGGGTTATAATGTATCGTCCAAGAATAGCTACATTTGACGGTGCATTTTCTCTGTCCGGCTTTTCCACAACATCCTTAACCTTATATACCCTGTCGTCCACCGGCTTGCCGCCTACTATTCCGTACTTGGACACATCCTCCTCAGAAACCGGCTGTACTCCCAACACCGTTGTCTTGTACTCATTGTAAACATCAATGAGCTGTTTGATGCACGGAACCTCAGAGTCTACAATATCGTCACCCAACAGCACCGCAAAAGGCTCATTGCCGATAAAGGATTTTGCACAATAAATGGCATGTCCCAAGCCCTTAGCTTCCTTCTGCCTTATATAATGTATATTTGCAAGATTTGAAATATCCTGTACTTCTTTTAAAAGCTGATCTTTGCCTTTATTTTTAAGTTCCTGCTCCAGTTCATAAGACTTGTCAAAATGGTCTTCTATTGCCCTTTTGCTTCTTCCTGAAATGATTATTATGTCTTCAATACCGGACATAATTGCTTCTTCGACAATGTACTGAATGGTGGGTTTGTCAACAATAGGAAGCATTTCTTTCGGCTGAGCCTTTGTAGCAGGCAAAAATCTGGTGCCCAGACCTGCAGCTGGAATTATGGCTTTTCTAACTTTCAATCTCTTCACACCCTTCTTAATTGTTAGCTTGTACTACTTCTATTTTACCAGAGAAAACTGCTCTTTCCAACCGGTTTTGACATTATTAATATTCTAATGTACATAATTATTATTTTCTGGTAGTATTATATATAAGGTATTTGCAATAAAAGGTGGGAATTGAATGTTCGCCGGATTTATTAAAAAAAATACCGGGGTGTTAAAAATAATACATGAAGTTTACATAAGGTCAAAGGATGATGAAGTGCCTGCATTGGCAGCACAGCTGACCTATTATTTCATTCTTTCCCTTTTCCCTTTTTTAATTTTCATAATCACACTGGTAAGCTATACTCCTATTGCAAGCGAAAGGGCTTTGGGCAGTATTTCCGAAATGCTCCCTCCACCGGTTTATAATCTGGTCCTGAATGTGATAAGGGAAGTAACCCTCTCCCCCAGAAAAACCTTCCTGTCCTTCGGTATGATTACTGCATTATGGGCTTCTTCCAATGGAATGAATGCCGTCATTAGAGGTCTTAACAAGGCGTACGACACGAAAGAAACACGCCCGTACTGGAAGATAAGAGGGCTTTCCGTGGTATCCACAGCCGCCCTTGCCCTGGCCATTATAATCTCATTGGGCCTTCTGGTTTTTGGCGAAACCATGGGGGAGCAACTGTTCGAGTTCACGGTTTTTAAGACAGCCTGGACAGCATTGAGACTCTGTTTTTCATTTCTTTTCATGATTATGGTGTTCAGCCTTCTTTACATGCTCGTACCCAACCGCCGC
>DAOOJC010000111.1:0-5732 GCA_035384905.1 Acetivibrio sp.
TCTTTTGCTATATAGAAGGCCTTTCGTACAATGTCCGCAAGCTTTTCTACTTCTTTCACTATAAAATTGTGCTTGGTTATGGGCATGGTTATGCCGGTTATATCAACTTCCTGGAAGGAATCCTTGCCGAGAAGTGTTGTCGGCACCTGTCCTGTGATCGCAACCATCGGAACAGAATCCATGTATGCGGTTGCTATTCCTGTGACCAGATTTGTCGCTCCGGGTCCCGATGTGGCAATGCACACCCCTACCTTCCCCGTTGCCCTAGCATAACCGTCTGCCGCATGAGCCGCCCCCTGCTCATGAGATGTCAGTATATGGCGTATTTCATCCTTGGCCTTGTACAGTGCGTCATATATATTCAATACCGCTCCGCCCGGAAAACCGAAAATTGTATCAACGCCTTGCTCCTTAAGGCATTCTATCAATATTTGTGAACCGGTTAACTTCATTTTCATTACCTCCCAATCATTTCTCAAACAGGCATCCATCCAACACCATTGCACCCGATCATTTTAAGATGAACACCCTGTCAACCCTTTAAGACCGCTCCGGTACTTGCTGAAGTAACAAGCTTAGCATACCTTCCAAGATAGCCCTTCTTTATTCTCGGCTCCGGAGCCTTCCACTCCTTGAACCTCTTTTCTGCCTCATCGTCGGATATCTCCACATTAAGCTTGCCGTTAGGTATATCTATATTAATTATGTCCCCTTCCCTTACAATTGCTATGTTACCGCCTTCCATTGCCTCAGGAGAAACATGTCCTATGGAAGCCCCCCTGGTAGCACCGGAAAAACGTCCGTCGGTAATAAGGGCAACATGCTTGTCAAGGCCCATTCCCGCTATCGCAGAAGTAGGTGAAAGCATCTCTCTCATACCCGGGCCGCCCTTTGGGCCCTCATAGCGGATTATTACCACATCACCTTTATTTATTTTGCCGTTATATATTGCATTTATAGCCTCATCCTCGGAGTCAAACACTCTGGCCGGTCCGCTGTGAACAAGCATTTCCGGTGCAACGGCTGAACGCTTTACAACAGCACCGTCCGGTGCAAGATTGCCCCTTAAGACCGCAATACCTCCGGAGGTACTATAAGAATTGTCAATGCTTCTTATAACCTCTCTGTCCTTAACCTCAGCTTTTTCAATGTTCTCTCCCACTGTCTTTCCTGTAGCAGTCATCAAATCCAAATGCAGAAGGTTTTTCTTTGACAGCTCCTTCATTACAGCCTGGACCCCTCCGGCAGCATATAAATCCTGTACATGGTGATGCCCGGCCGGTGCCAGCTTGCAAAGGTTGGGCACCCTGCTGCTTATTTCGTTGACTATGTCCAGGTTTATTTCAACTCCTACCTCATGGGCAATTGCCGGAAGGTGTAAAATTGAGTTTGTGGAACACCCCAGGGCCATATCAACAGTCAAAGCATTCTCAAAAGCCTTAGGTGTCAAAATATCCGAAGGTTTAATATCCTTCTCCACCAATTCCATTACCTTCATGCCCGCCTTCTTTGCCAAACGTATCCTCTCGGCATAAACGGCAGGAATCGTTCCATTACCCGGCAGACCAAGCCCCAAAACCTCCGTAAGGCAGTTCATCGAATTGGCAGTAAACATTCCCGAACAGGAACCGCAGCCCGGGCAGGCACATTCTTCGTATTCCCATACTTCTTCCTCAGTCATTTTACCTGCCTTATAAGCTCCTACTGCCTCAAAAACACTGTTCAAATCAAGGCTTTCCCCATTGCGTTGAATTGAAAGCATGGGTCCACCGCTTACCACCACCGAAGGAACATTGATCCTTGCGGCAGCCATCAGCATACCCGGTACTATTTTGTCGCAGTTGGGGATAAATACCATGCCGTCAAAACTGTGGGCCAATCCCATAGCTTCACAGGAATCGGCAATGAGTTCCCTTGTTGCCAGGGAGTATTTCATTCCCACATGCCCCATGGCTATACCGTCGCAGACTCCAATTGCCCCAAACTCAACCGGAGTTCCGCCTGCCATTCTTATGCCCGCCTTTACCGCTTCGGCGATCTTGTCCAAATGTATATGTCCCGGAATTATCTCATTTTTAGCGTTAACAACTCCAATAAGAGGTCTTTGGATTTCTTCGTCCGTATATCCCATGGCCTTAAACAGAGCTCTGTGAGGAGCCTTCTCTATACCCTTTTTTACTACATCACTTTTCATATAACCTTCCCCTCTTTCCAAATATAACGATGTTAATATTTTATATTTCCCAAAAGGATACTTTTTACATAATTATTTAAATGCATATATTAATAAAACCTCTACTTAAAACAATAGCCGGGTTCGCCCGGCTTACTTATTGTTTTTGCTTATTAATTATTTTACTACTATAGAGCTTCAATTGTCCAGTGTTTTAAAAAAAAAGCACAAATCGTTAATTTATTTCACTGGAAAATACAATTTTCGTTAATCGGTGATAGCCGAATAAAAAACGAAATATAAAGGATCAAGCAATTATTACCACTCACACAGTTATAGAAACTATGAGGTCACTCAATGCAGTTACCTCACACTATTCTACTTCACAACACTTATTGCATAATAAAAACACAAGTAAAAACCTGTGTTTTAACATTAGCAAAATATATTTAATCAAATAACCTTAAATACATTGGAATACAATCTTTTGTATATTCACTATATAACGGTATGTAGCTTTCCAATTCTTCAAAATTATTTCTTTTATAAAATTTAAACCCTTCTTCTGTAGAATACAAAATTATCATACGAATTCCCAGACGCTCTGTTGCATAATTATATATATCGCCAATTACAGCACCCAAAATCATATCACTAAGAATTTTAGGACCAAATTCTTTACTATAATATGTATAATTCTGATACGATTTGCTAACTGCAAACATTTTTATTTCTATGGCAGGAAAGCCTCTTATTTTTACTTCTTCGATATTTCTTTTTGCTGTAATATCTTTAGTTTCAGAATATATTACAGATGTAGCTGCCAATGTATAATAAGCAATCAATTTATTCTTTTCGTTATTAAGAACTAGATAAGTAACACCTTTACCTGATTCCTTATCATTTAAAGCATCTTCTTTAATATATCTATCAATTTCCTCGTTACCACAGCGAAAATTACTTAATAGACTTAAATACTCGCTACTCAACAAGGAAATAGTAAACGGTAATTGATTAGACATTGTCCTTTATGTAACCTGAATTTTCTCTTTTAAACATTGATGATAGTTTTTTGCATTCAGATAAGAACTCAGGTTTAATAGTATTCTTTTTGCTGTCCTCTAGAAACTGTTTTGATTTATCTTTATCAATTACAATAGGTCTATCACAAATTCTTGATAGCAATGCCATATTATTACCTCCTTTTCTAAATACACCTTTAATTTTCCGAGATAATCGAAAGCCCTTTCGCATACAGTACCTGCCTTTGATTAAATTATTCAACAAAATCTTATGTTTAATCAAAGGTTTTTATACATTTTCCAAGAAATTTTCACTTTAATATTCTATACACGAATAGACATAACAATTTGTCACATCCCTATAACTAATTATACCATAGCAAATTATTTACGTCAATTTTTTCCTATTTACTGTTAATTTAAAGCCATTTTAAACAAGTATCATGACTAAAAAAACCATATACAATAATGTGTGTTTTGCTCGACCCCGAGGAGTATTTACAGGCTCTGGACTTGCGGAACTTAAGTTTCTGGAACACTTTTCTTCACATCTTTGGTGCACACTCATGGATAATTGACTATACTATGACATTCTTCGGGAACATCCAATCCAATATAAAATTGTTTTGATAAAAAACACCCGCCAAGGCTGAGTTTTCTACAGCATCAAAAAATCCTTGGAATAAAGGCACGGTGTTAAACATCATCATTATTGCAAAGGCAGCATAGACTACAAGCACCCCTTCAAGGGCACCCAAAGCAAATCCTCCGAATTTATCCGCCTGCTTTAAAACCGGGAGATCGGTAACACCACTTATCATGCTCTCGACAATAAACAAACCGATTTTAATCACAATGAACAAAACAACAAGACTTATAATATTAATAATCACATGGGCCAAAACATCACTTACCGAATCCAAAATGCCTGATACATTAACAAGCTCGGATATATTTGGTATGCTTTTAACTACGCTGTTTGCAACCATATCCTTAACGAACCCCGGCAGATTGAGCCCTTCAATCACCGATTTGGCTGTAACCTGTGTACTTTCATTCAATCCCGGCATTGCAGCTTGCTGCTGAAGCATGAGCCTTTTAAAAATAGCTGCCTTAATCGAGGTATACAATTCTGTTCCGGCCAAAACCTTTGCAACCAAAGGATAGAGCTTAATAGCTAAAAATGCCGATAAAAAAAACGATACAAACTTGAAAAGGGAATAAACCAGACCCTTTTTAAGCCCGATAACCCCTAAGCCTACAATAATTGCTATCACCACAATATCAATCCAGTTCATATTTACCCCCTTGTTTTACTACTTCATTTTTATAACTATAATACCGTCCCTTGTGACTGCCAAAGCCTCTCTGTCGTTAAAAAACTGTACATTTTTAATATCTTTCTCAGAGTTAACACTTCCCCTTAGCTGTCCTGCCACGTCAATAAAATAAATGTTTTTACCGGTGTTAACCGCAATAAGGCTTTCACCGCAAGAAATATTAACTATATCCTGACTTAATTTATAGTCGGAAACCTTCCTTCCATTTTCATCCACAATCAGCACATTGGATTTATCCGTGTTAAGAATCCCCGAATTTTCTTTATTGCTGAATGCAAACACAGCATACTTGTTCTTCATTATGTTTGAACTCATGACTTCACCGCTAACCGTCTGCCTCCACTTTACCTCCAGGTCCTTTCTCAGCAAGAAAATCTCTGAATCACCTGCTGCTGCAATAGTGGCATCGTTTAGAAACCACAGGGAAGCCAGAATGGTATTTTCAAATTTTGTCCCTTTGATGTCTCCTCCCGAAATGGAATATAAGTCCAATCCCGTATTGGCGTTTATGCCGGAATAATCAACGGAATTTACAAAAACGTTTTTTGTATCCTGAGACACCCCCGCCGAAATCACAAAGGCCTCACCCTTTATTTTTGTAAACAGGAATGCTCCCTCCCGGTTATACACCGAAACCGCCGATTTATTCCGGTCACTTCTATGCACAACCGTTACATATCCGTTACTATTGATATCAGCACTTAATATGCTGTATCCCAGCCTGTCTTCCCAAATTTTCTCCTTGCCGCTGAAAACGTAAATATCCTTGGTCTCCAAATCCGCTACAAGAAGATATTTCCCGGAAGATTTGGCATAGGGCTTATTGAGGGTAACCGGGAAAAGCCACTTTTCTTCACCGTTTTTATCAAAATACTCTATCCCTGACTTCGTACATCTGACGATAAAATCCTTGTGAACAACAAATTCCTGCTGCACATTAGTCCCATATTCTATCTCTTTGCACTCAATCTCATAACTGTCTTTATTGCCGATAAAAAAACGGTTTTCTATCACGTCTTTAATACTTATTTCTTTTATGTCTATACCTTTGCTGTTGAGATAAACAACTGCAGCCGTACATATGACTGTAACAAGAAGTATAAAAAAAAGAAGTATACTCATCCTGCTCGATGGTTTTTGTGTTGTTGGCCTGATCTCAGGGTTATCCACCTTATCCTCACTCCATGCTTTTCTTTT
>DAOOJC010000112.1:0-5718 GCA_035384905.1 Acetivibrio sp.
GACGGAGATGAATTTGAAGGAGTTAGTGCTTAATTTCGAAGTATTAGCTGTTTATAGAAATCTTTTAGAAGATAAAGTGATAAAGAAATTGTATGGCTTGATTAGTTATTTGGATGGAGACAAACCTGAACTTGACGGGTTTATAAGGTTATATAATGAGTTTTTCTTTCAGTTGACTGTATCAAACTCAACCGGTACATTTAAGGATTATATAATCGAGAAGCTGATATTTGACGAAACCCCTTTTTCACTGTTAGCGGAGGGAGTTTGCTTTGAAGATATTGATGATCATTTGATACAGGCGGTTTCAAGGGATCTGGACAGCCTTTATGCCATATCATGTTTAACTTCCAATGAGATCAAGAAATTGGCAGTGGATAGGATCTGCAGTTGCGATATAGAAAGGAATGTATCAGATGAGTTTCCTGATATGACACGGAAGAACCGTCCCCCTGTGTTGCTTGTGGAAAAGCTTCCGTCATGGGAGTTTCAGAAAAAACCGGACAGCAATCATAAAGTTTTTTCAATTCAATACCGAAAGATGATTGAAATCCTTCATTCGTGCAGCCGGTGGGGGGAAAAGGTGAAGGAGCTAGCCGATTTTTACTACCGCAACGGCTCAGGGATGTTTGCCCGTTACGGTGCTTTTGTATGGGAGTCTATAGAAGGAAAGTCATGCCTTAGAGGAATCGAAGTTCCCGATCCCATCCGGCTATCGGATTTTATCGGCTATGAGCAGGAACGCCTTGAAGTAATAGAGAACACGGAAAAGTTTTTGAAAGGATTGCCTGCAAATAATGTTTTGCTATATGGAGACAGGGGAACGGGGAAATCGTCAACCGTTAAGGCCATTGCCAACGAGTATCGGGAGATGGGACTTAGAATCATTGAAATTCCACGAAAGCATCTTGTGGATTTTCCGGCAGTAATAAGGCAGATTAAAGGAAGAAAGTGCCGATTCATTATTTTTATAGATGATCTGGCTTTTGAGGATAGTGAAGAGAGCTATACGGTTCTTAAATCGGTACTGGAGGGAGGAGTGGAAAACAGACCGGACAATGTTCTGATTTATGCCACTTCCAACCGTCGTCATCTTATAAAGGAAAAATTCAGTGACAGAGCAGGCTTCAGGTCCGACAATCCCGACGATGAAATCAGGGCTCAGGATACTATGCAGGAAAAGCTCTCCCTTTCAGAAAGGTTTGGTATCACGGTTATTTTTTCATCACCGGATAAAAAACGGTATCTGGAGATTGTCGAAGGTCTTGCGGTACAAAGAGGCATACACATTGACAGGGACAGGCTCCAAAAAGAGGCGATGAAATGGGAGCTTATGTACAATGGTCGCTCTGCGAGGACTGCAAAGCAGTTTGTTGATTGGCTGGAAGGAAATGAGAGATTGGGTAACGAGTAAACCGGAAGATTACTCGTCTCTCTTGAACATTGTTGTTTCAACGATGTTATCGATGTCTTTTCTGTATATGGTTTCCCTTTCAAGAAGAAGGGAAGCTATATTTCTGAGACAGTCGGAATTGTTTTTCAACAGCTCCTTTGTTTCCTTATAGACGCCTTCGATTATATCTTTGACCTCCTGCTCTACTGCATTCATATTTTTACCGGATGGAGAATCGATTCCGGCGTCCAGAAAACTGACCAGACCGATGGTTTGACTCATTCCGTAGTTCTTAACCATATCTACGGCAATCTGAGTTGCTTTTCTAAGGTCGTCGCTGGCTCCATTTGTAACCTCGTTTTCACCGAATACAATTTCTTCTGCAGCTCTTCCGCCCAGAAATATTGCGATATCATTCAAAAGATCTTTTTTGGTTGAAAACATTTTTTCATCGGGTACAAAAAGAGTATAACCACCGGCACCCTTGGTGGTTGGAATAATTGTCACTTTGGATACGGTTACACCTGAAAGAAGCTTTGCCACCAGTGCGTGACCGGCTTCATGAAATGCAGTTATTTCCTTATCTCTGGGCTTGATGTTTTTCTTGCTTCTTTTTTCTTCGCCGGCTTGTATTTTGCTGACAGCAAGGTCTATATCCTTCATGGTGATGAAGGGGTGACCGTTTCTTATGGCATAAATCCCGGCTTCATTCATCACATTGGCCAGATCGGCACCGGACATGTATACTGTCATTCGGGCAATTTCTTTAAGGTCGACATCACTTGCCAGCGGTTTGTTTTTTGCATGAAGTGCAAGAATGGAGGTTCTGGCTTCGACATCCGGCAAGGCTACCTGAATTTGCCTGTCAAATCTTCCCGAACGGAGGAGGGCAGGGTCCAGCATATCAAGCCTGTTTGTTGCAGCTATTACTATAATACCTTCACTGCCGGAAAAACCGTCTATTTCGACGAGAATCTGATTTAAGGTCCTGTCCTTTTCGTCTCCTGAACCCGAACTGTTATTGCTGCTTCTTTTGCCCAATGCATCTATTTAGTCTATGAAAATTATGCAGGGACTGATTTTACGTGCGAACTGGAAAAGTTGCCTTATTCGTGAAGCACCAACGCCCACAAATTTTTCAACGAAGTCGGAGCCTGAGACGGCTACAAAAGGCACCCCGGCTGTACCGGCTAAAGCCTTGGCCAGAAGTGTCTTTCCTGTTCCTGGAGGACCGAAAAGGACAGTCCCTTTCGGGGGAATAACTCCATACTTTAAAAATTTATCGGGATTGGTTAAAAAATCAACCAGTTCCATCATGTTTTGCTTTGCTTCTTCATTTCCTGCCACATCTTCAAAGGTTATATTGCATTTTTTTATGGTGTCAAATTTTGAATCCTTACCGGAATACTGTTTTTTAATAAGTCTGCCCATTACCAAGCCGATTAAGGCAACTGCGAAAACCATGGGCAAGACGGCGGCCAGTATTTTGACCAGCATATTGGGCAAGGTTTCAATAAAGGGTTTATCCTCAAAAGCTATACCCTGCTCAAGAAGATATTTTTTAATGTCAGTGGACTGAGGGTTGTCTGTTATAAACAGTTTATTGTCCTTAAACCTTCCAGTGATTTTTTTGGCATTTTGACTGTAGTCAATGATTGATAAAACATTACCTGACTCAATAGCATTTTTGAACTCCCGGTAGGTTATAGCTTTAATGCTGCTGTTTTCTGCCGGTGGTTTAATAGAATTTGCATAGATAAAAATAGCTGCCATGCTGATTAGAAAAAGGCATATTATAGACAGGAAGGTGAGCTGCCTCGTCCGTGAGGATTTAACAGCTCTATAGTATGCTGGAATAAGTACTAAAAAGAAGTATCGGATGCTGGGAATTAGTTTGTTGCGAATAGTGAGGTATAGTTTAGAGAACAGGGGAGACACCACCTTCCGTCAAAACTTACGAGGTCGTTGTTATATATTTATTTTATCAGAGAAGCTTCCAAATTTCCATGGAACATAAGGACTATCTGATGTCTCATACTAAAGTCTCAATTGTAGGTAGTATGACACAGTACAGTATGACAAATTAAAATGATGTTGATAAGATGAAAATGCATATTCGTCGGTAGATTTTGAAGATGGGTTGTTTGAAGCTGATGAGGATAACAAGATTTTTGCATTTTTATTGTTACTTTTTCTACAGGGGGGATATATGATAAAAAAGGGTGTATGTACGACAATCCGATCCAATTTATAATTAGAAAAATACTATGTTAAATCTTTACACTCCATATTTTATCAGACTTAATTTACTTTTGTCTACAGAGGCTTCATGAATTGGGTATGTAAGTATTACATCCACAGTTAAAAAGAACCTTGATAATATTATGAAATTAATTTAAAATAAAGAGGAGCTTTGATAAAATCCTAACAAAGAATATTAAAACAATTTATTATAGAAGGAGAAGAGATCTATGAGCAAAATCAAGATGAGAGTTCCCTTGGTAGAAATAGATGGGGACGAAATGACAAGAATATTATGGAAGATGATAAAGGAAAATCTTTTGGAGCCGTATATTGAGCTCAATACCAAGTACTATGATTTGGGCCTGGTAAACAGAGACAGGACAGATGACCAGGTAACTATCGATTCAGCTAATGACATCAAAAAATATGGGGTTGGGGTAAAATGTGCTACAATTACCCCTAACGCTCAAAGGGTAGAAGAGTACAACCTCAAGAAGATGTGGAAGAGTCCGAACGGTACTATCAGGGCAATTTTAGACGGTACGGTTTTCCGTTCGCCGATAATTGTCAATAGCATTAAACCCTTTGTCAAGCCATGGAAGAAGCCTATCTCCATCGCAAGGCATGCGTACGGCGATATTTACAAGAATATAGAACACTATGTAGATGGCCCGGGAAAGGCTGAGATTGTCTTCACTTCGGAGAGTGGAGAGGTTACAAGAAAGACCATCCATGATTTTGATGGACCGGGGGTAATAATGGGTATGCATAATACCGATAAATCCATAAAGAGTTTTGCGAGAGCCTGCTTTAATTATGCTCTGGATATGAATCAGGATTTGTGGTTTTCAACCAAAGACACCATTTCTAAAACATATGACCACAGGTTTAAAGATATATTCCAGGAGATTTATGACAATGAATATAAAGAGAAGTTTGAAGCCAAAAACCTTGAATATTTCTATACTCTGATAGATGATGTGGTTGCCCGTATTGTAAGGTCGGAAGGTGGCATGGTCTGGGCATGCAAGAACTATGACGGTGATGTTATGTCCGACATGGTGGCTTCAGCTTTTGGCAGCCTGGCTATGATGACGTCTGTTCTGGTTTCACCGGATGGGAAATATGAGTATGAGGCAGCCCACGGAACGGTTACAAGGCACTATTACAAGCACCTTAAAGGCGAGGAAACCTCTACCAACTCAATGGCGACTTTATTTGCATGGACAGGTGCGTTGAGAAAACGTGGAGAATTGGACGGTATAAATGAGTTGATTGACTTTGCCAATAAACTGGAAAAGGCCTCAATTCAGACTATAGAGAATGGTGTAATGACAAAGGATCTTGCACAGCTTTCAGAGGTTCCGGAAAAGAAGATAGTAAATTCCGAAGGGTTCTTGCTGGAAATCAGAAAAACCCTTGAGAGCATGGAATAATTATTCACAGTTGCCCGCATGGGCAGCAACATGGTGGTGGAATCCCATTAAATTGGAGTGTCCGGATAATGAGAAACATAAAAATGATAATACAGTATGACGGAAGCAGATATTACGGTTGGCAAAGGTTGGGAGATACCGATAAGACAATACAGGGCAAAATAGAGGGCACCTTAAAAAGAATGACTGATGAAGACATTGAAATTGTGGGAGCAGGCAGGACAGATGCAGGAGTTCATGCAATAAACCAGGTTGCCAACTTCCATACTGGATGCGACAAGCCCATCGAGTATATGCTTGACTTTTGCAACAGGTATCTGCCGAAGGATATTGTAATTTCAGATATGTGTGAAGCAGAGGAACGTTTTCATGCCAGATACAATGCAAAGGCAAAGAAATACCTTTATAGAATATGGAACGAAAAATACCATAATCCGTTTTTCGGGAAATACTCCTATCATATTTCCCGGGAAATGAATATCGATTTAATGAGAAAAGCGGGAAATATTTTGGTGGGAGAGCATGATTTTACAAGCTTTACAACATTAAAAAGCAAAAAGAAGTCCAAGGTCAGGAAGGTTTATTCAATTGACATCGATAAGCGGGATGGTATGGTGGAAATATTGTTTTATGGAAAAGGATTTC
>DAOOJC010000113.1:0-5668 GCA_035384905.1 Acetivibrio sp.
ACCTTAACAAAGGTGAATGGAGAAAGTTGGAGAATACTTGGAAAATACTTGGAAAAAAGCTTTAAGTGCAGAACCACCAGAAGAAGTAAAAGTTAAAATATTACCGGTTTATAAAGGGAATTCGAAACGTCCTGAAAGATTTATAATTGAATATAATATAGGTGATGATATATTTAAAAAGAAAAATTTAAAAAATGCTTCAGGGGGTAAATAGCATGGAAAAAAAATTAAATGAAATATATGGCAAAATTGCAGGAACTTTAAACGAAACTATCCCTGAAGATTGGGATAAAGTTATTATGTATGGTGAAGTATTAGAAGGTGCTAGTGAAACATATTTTAATTATTATCCTACAGGAAGTAATAAATCAGTATATAGTCATGATATTCCACATTTATTTGATATAAGTGAAGACGAATATAATCAATTATGGCTACGGTTAATAGATTATTTAGAAGAACTACATGATATATTTATACAAAACGAACAAGAACCATGGACAAATCTGACATTTATATTAGAAAGTAATGGGACATTTAAAATCGATTACGATTATACGGATTTATCTGATGCAGACGATGTTGAACGTCATATGATTTGGAATTATAAATATTTAGGTATTATACCCCAAAAAGAAAGGTATAAAAAAATTGTCGAAGAATATATAAAAAGCTTAGGCTAACTGGATAAAAATATGCAAAATAAAACAAAACGCTCTAAAATAGCTTAGAGCGTTTTGTTAAAAGCAAAGGATTCTTTCGAACAGGAATTAGAGCCTGTTTAAAACAGGAATAAAATCCGGATATACTATATCAAGTATTTGCGTCTTCCTTATGGTGGTTTCCTCTGCGGCAGCAAGTCCTGCTATACAAAGGGACATCGTTATTGCTGCATCGTTGTGTCCCTCCACGATTGTTCCCTTAAGTGCACCTTTTCCTTGAATTATTGCTCCGTCATCGGTTTCTTCCACATTTGCTCCGAGTTTTGCAAGTTCCGTCAACATTTTCTTGAGTTTGCCGGATTCCTTTGTCTTAAAGCCTTTAAGACTCTTGATGGTTGTAGTGCCCTCAGCCATGGCGGCGGCAACAGTGATGATCGGTATTTCATCGATAAGCCTTGGAATAATATCGCCTTCAATAGTTGTTCCCTTAAGGGATGAAGATACAACCCTGATATCCGCAATTCTCTCGTTATTTACAGTGCGTTGGTTGAGAAGTTCAATATTGGCACCCATGGATTTATACACTTCCAGGATACCGGCTCTGGTGGGGTTAATGCCCACATCTTTAATCACAATGTCGGAATTCGGCACTATCAGACCTGCGGTTAAAAAGTATGCAGCAATTGAAATATCTCCTGGTATTTGAATCTGCTGGGCAAATAGATTTTCAACCCTGTGGGAGGTTACTTCCAGACCGTTAACCCTAATGTCTGCACCAAAGTAATTTAACATTAGCTCAGAATGGTCTCTTGATTTAGCTGCTTCAATTACTGTGGTTTCACCGTCAGCATAAAGGCCGGCAATCAAAAGCGGAGATTTGATGTATGTATCGAGAATCGAAATGCTGTGGGTTTTTCCCGAAAGTTTTGAGGGCGTTATTGAAAGGGGACAGAGATTTCCGTTTTCTCTTCCGCTGATGTTTGCACCCATTTCCCTCAAAGGGTCCACAACCTTGCCTACAGGTTTTCTAAGGGCCGATTCATTTCTTGTTATTACTGAAGAAAAGGGTTGACCAGAAAGCACCCCTAAAAGGAGCCTTAGGGCAGTACCGGATCTTCCGGCGTTTAATTGAGTTCCGGGAGGCTTCAGACCATAGAGTCCATTACCCTGAATCCTAATTTTGTTGTTGGGAAGGATCTCAATACCAACCTGCATTTTCCTGAAACAATCAATGGTACTAAGACAGTCCTCACCCATCATAAATCCGTCAATTTCAGTAGTTCCTTTTGCTAGAGAGCCGAAAAGTATAGCCCTATGGGAAATGGATTTATCTCCCGGCACTTTTACTTCGCCTCTTAGTGAACCTCTTTGCTCAATTAACACACTCAATTCCCCCATTTCATAAGTATATGTTAAGCCTTTTATTGTGAAAACTTATTTCAAACAATTGCATGCAAACTTTAATAAACACACAAACAAGCTGCTGACCGTCAAGTTTTAAAAACTTTGTAATCTCTGTCCGAAAGCATGTCATAGGCTGCTTTCTCACTTTCAGAATCGGGTAAGGTTATCCTCAGACAACCCTGCTCAAACTCCCGGCTGTTTGAGACATTTATGTTTTTGATGTTTATACCGTTTTTGCCGAGGAGCGTTGCTATTTCTCCAATTATTCCGGGTTTGTCGACTACGTCGACGATTAATTCATATTGAGGGTTTATTAAGCCTACCCTGTTGTTTGAGAACGTGTTCCTGTAGTTTTTGGCCGATTCAAAAAAGCTATAGATATTGCCGGAATTATTATTATCAATATATTCAATAAATGTGCTTATTGTTTTGATAAATTTGTTTAAAGTTTCCTTAACCTCTTGTTTGTTGCTCAAAATAATGCTTTCCCATATTTGAGGATTGGATGAAGCAATCCTCGTTATATCCTTAAAACCTCCTGCCGCTAAAACCTGCATCTTTCTTTCCGGTGAATCCGATTGCTTTACAAGGTTTACTAGGGCAGAAGCTATCACATGGGGAACATGACTTATTGTTGCTGTAATAATATCGTGCTCTTTTGCATCAAGCTTAACAGGTATTGCTCCGATTCCTTCAACAATTTCTGTCAAAAGCTCAAGGGCTTCCTTCGGAGAATTTTTCGAAGGTGACAGAATATAATACGCATTTTCAAAAAGGTGCGAAAAGCTGGATGCAAACCCTGCCTTTTCCGTGCCTGCCATTGGATGTCCCCCTATAAAGCAGGGAGGATTATCCAATGAATTAATATAATCAATAATCTCTTTTTTCGTACTTGCCGTATCTGTCAGTATACAGCTTTCTTTAACATTGCCGCAAAGCAAGGTTAAATACTCCAAAGTATATTTAACCGGTGTACAAAGGAAAATTATATCGGAATTATACACCGAATCATTCAACTCTGTAAAACCTTCTTGTATGTATCCTTCACTAATTGCCTGGCGGATACTGGATTCGTTATTATCCACTGCAGTTATACAGGTAATATTCAACCGTTCTTTTAAGGCCTTTGCAATTGAACCGCCTATAAGACCAAGACCAATAATGACTATTTTCTTATCCTGCATAATGAAACTCTCTTCCTATTATGTCGGCAATTTTACTGATATCTTTACACAGATTATCAAAATCCTCCGGCGGCAATTGCTGTGCAGCATCGGAAAGTGCACATTTGGGATTGGGATGGACTTCTATAATGAGTCCGTCGGCACCCGCTGCAATTGCAGCTTTTGAAAGAGGAAGTATATACTGTGCTTTGCCTGCTGCGTGACTTGGGTCAACTATTATGGGAAGATGGCTCAAACTCTTTATCACAGGTACTGCACTTATATCCAGAGTGTTTCTGGTAGCTGTTTCGAAGGTTCTAATACCTCTTTCACAAAGAACAACGTTATAATTGCCTTCGCTCATGATGTATTCGGCGGCATTTAACCATTCATCTATAGTGGTTGATGGACCTCTTTTGAAAAGAACAGGCTTTTTGGAACGGCCAATCTCTCTTAAAAGCTGAAAGTTTTGTACGTTTCTGGCTCCTACCTGGAACATGTCAACATACTTGTCGGCTATTTCGACAGCCCATTCGCTGGTAACCTCGGAAATAACAAGAAGCCCGGTTGCTTCCTTTGCTTCCTTAAGCAGCTTGAGTCCTTCCTCCTCAAGTCCCTGGAAAGCATAAGGAGAAGTTCTGGGTTTGAAGGCTCCTCCCCTCAAAAACTGTGCACCCGCTTTTTTAACAGCGGCAGCGGAGGTTAAAATCTGCTCGCGGCTTTCAACGGCACAAGGGCCTGCCATTACAACAAGTTCCTTTCCGCCGATTTTTACGCCACCCACTTCAACTATGCTGGGCTCGGGCTGAAAGGTTCTGCTTGCAAGCTTATAGGATTCGACAATGGGAACCAGCCTCTCAACACCGTTCATAAGCTCAAAAGGCACATCGGCAAGTTTTCTCTTGTCTCCGATAACACCAATTATGGTTTTTTCGGAACCTTTGGAAATGTGTACCCCAAGCCCAAGGCCTCCGAGAACCTTTGAAATTTCCTGAATGTCATTTTCGTTTGAATTTGATTTCATTACGATAATCATACAAAAATCCCTTCCTTTCTAACCATACTAATAATTTGAGTCAAAAGACTTACCGTAATACAAAAATGCTGCCTGCCAAAACAATAATCGACCGATGCTGCTTCAACTTATGATGTACCGATTATTGAAAAAAATATACCCATACTACCGTACTGTAAAGCAATCAACCATGTTTGCTTTATATTAATGTACAATGATAATACACAATTGTCAACAAAAATAACTCTTACGGGTGCATTAAATAAACAAAATTGAAAGGGCATTGAGCCCCCATCGCTTTTTGGTCATTTCACTTCGTGAAATCCCACTATGTGAAGAATAATAATATATACCCAACTCTTATACAATAATATCGGTCACTCTGATTACCTTCTCCGATAAAAAATTCATTTTATATTTAATTTTTCGCCTTCAGAATAAAGGTTATTGCTATTTACATATAATGCTAAGTGTAATATAATGTGGTTTGGTATATGTGGTTTTATTTCGTCCAAGCAGAAAACCTGATTTTTGTGCTGGGATTCGGAAAGGGAAATATCTCAATAACAACGGTTTCAATGATCGATAAGTTTTTTTGCTTATGGTGAGAAAATATACATATTATCAAAATATTGTGAAAAAATATTATTATAGCTAGGCAATATAAGACTTACACTTCTTAATAGGCAGCAGGTATCGGTTGGCCTTTTGAGCGGTGGGCATACTTATTGCCTCATAGATACACTGCTGATGAAAGAAAATTTATTTGCAAACGAAAATTTTCTTTAAATTTGAAGTGTTATAAAAGAGGGAATTACGAAAATAAATCGAATAAATAAGTGTACTCTATATAAATAACTGTCATGTTTATTGCACCCGGTAGACAGCACGGTCAACACACAATATTTGTTAAACTCCTTTATGGTTTTGAAAGTTTATGATATGAACTTAATTTAAGTTCAATAAATATACAAGGGGGAATTATTATGAAAGACTTGGCCGCGGGGAGGATACGTAACGTATGTCTTATGGCTCATGGAGGGGCAGGTAAGACAACTTTGGCTGAAGCAATGTTGTTTAATACGGGAGTACTTGAAAGGTTTGGAAGAATTGAAGACGGTACTACCACTTCAGATTACGATCCTGAAGAAATCAAGAGAAAGAGTTCGATAAGCACTTCTATTTGTCCATGTGAATGGAACAATCACAAAATTAATGTAATTGATACACCCGGATATTTTGACTTTGTTGGAGAAGTCAAGCAGGGAATAAGAGTTGCAGACAGTGCAATTATACTTGTTTCTGCAAAAAGCGGTGTTGCTGTCGGTACAGAAAAAGCATGGGATTATGCCAGTGAGAGAAAAATTCCGAAAATGTTCTTTATAAACAAAATGGACGATGAGAATGCCAACTTTTTTGGGGTA
>DAOOJC010000114.1:0-5555 GCA_035384905.1 Acetivibrio sp.
ACATCGGAGGCTGTTCCTGTACCTGATATTTTTCCTGCTATCTTAAGTGCATTTGTTGTAAGAACCATCATATCCTGCCTTGTTATTTTTTCTCTCGGGTTGAATTTGTTGTTACCGACTCCGGAGGTAATCCCAAGCTTCTTGGCTATTCCCACGTATTCATAGAAGTAATCGTTTTTCGATATATCATCAAAATTGGAATCAACAGAAGCAGTCAATCCAAGGGCCTTTACCAAAAGGATCATAAAGTCCGCCCTCGTTATGTCCGCCCCCGGTGTATATGTGGTATCCGATGTTCCGTTAATTACACCCTTGGAGGCAAGCACCTCAATTTGCTTCTTTGCCCAACTGTAGGAACCGATATCGGTAAATGTCTTATGAACATAGGCTACAGCATACCTGCTTAAATGAGTTGTCGTAAATGTTACACAGCCGGCTGCAGTATCATATCTGCCACTGGGCACCGAAACAGGAGCTCCTGCATCATTAATGTATAACACAACAATGTGCTCGTGATTGTCAAGCTCCTGTGAACTGGGTGTATACGGTATGGAAACCCTAAACTCTGCATCAGGATTGTTCCAAGCCAATTTTCTACCGTCAACCGCTATGCTGATGTCTACCACCGGTCTATTGCCAATTAAAGCCTTGAGCTCCGAACTCAACTCTTCCCTGTCTATACTTTTTATAACAAACTGAATATCCGAAGCCTGTACAATTTCCTTCAACATTTCAGGATGGCTCATCATATTGGAAGGAACCTCTAATGTTCCAAATTCAGTAGATATGGATATTTTGTACTCAATATCGGTTTTTGTAAAAAACTCTTTTGGAAGCTCAGTAATATATGCATCTGCACCTTCAACCTTCTGAACCGTAAATTCTATATTTTTAATACCGCCCGAACTATCTGCTTCATCCAGTGCGTCCTTTACTTTATCGGTATCAACTGCAGTCGTTGCTTCGCCGTTTGTGTCATCCAACTCCGGTACTACATCAACTATCAATGGAGTACCCCCCATTGTGGGAGGGGGAGTCGGAGTAGAATCTGGTGTAGGCGTCGGTTCCATGGTTTGATATGGGTCAAAGCCCAAATCAATTCTTTCCGGTTGAATTACATCATACCCGCTGAGGGTGTTTCCATCCCAATCAAACAAATACGTGCCTGAAATCGAATCCGGCATGGTTGCACTTTCCGCAAACTTAACCCGTGTGTTGCGTGCCTCAATTACCTTAAATCCTATTTTCCCGATTATTCCGGATTCTTCCGGTTCTCCTGATTTTTTATAGTTTTCCAAATAAATATATGTATTGCTGAAGTTAAGTACTCCCGTGTTTAAATTGTGAACTGCCAAGGGTGTAGGTCCGTACTTTTGATTCTTCAGCAAAGTTCCGCCAACCAATTGTGTTGCAGAACCATAGTCCTTCCCCGTTTCTGGGTCTACAGGCTTAAAAACATTTCGGTCATATATAATGTTAACCTGATATCCGGCAAAATTCCTTACATTATTTACTTTAATTGTCGCAACCAATATATCTCCCTGCTTCCCTTGCAAGCTGTCAAATACCAGTTCAATACTTGGTGATGCATCTGCCTGTACAAAACTCGCTGAAAGGCACGATACAACAATAAAAACCGACAACAATAACAAAGCTAATCCTTTTTTCTTCATGGTTTTTAAAACCTCCTAATAAAATGTGTTTAACTCTGCAAAAAAACGGCGAACTACCTTAACAAAAGACTGATAGCTGAAGATTCCTCCTAACAATATTTCAAATCGTAAAAACACTGTTAATTCATCTTCAAAATACGACAAACACTAACTTATACATAATTAGATTATAGCATTGCAAGAATACAATGTAAATCATGAAAATTATACCCTGTGTGGCCAAGACATGAACCCGTCTTTTGTCAACACTCTTACAAGAGAGTTTTATAAAATGGCGGAAAAATTAGAGTCTATTCCTTGTACCGTTCCATCTTCTTGTAATATAAAACAATCGCACCCATAAGAGCTGAAAGAATAAACAGCACTATAACAACTTTCAGAACCACATCCCCCATATTTGAACCCTGGGGTTTTTCCGGTTCATTGACTTTATTGTCCTGATTTTCCTCATCTGCACCCATTATTTCACTTACCTTTATGGGAACCTCTATTGATTTATTGTCATACCGTATCTTTGCTGTCGCCTGTCCGATACCCAAGGGCTTTAGAATACCGTTTTCGTCAATAAAGGCTATATCTTTGTTATCAACATCGAAAGTCACTTTCTCTGTTATATCAATTTCGCTTCCATAGGGATATTTCAGGGTCACTTTAAGTTGCTGTTCCTGCCCTATTGTAATATTGTATTCCTTCAAATCCGATGTAATTTTTCTTAGATCTTCCCAAGCAGAACTGTCATAGGACAGAAGAATCGCACCTTGATCCCCCACCGCAACATACTTGTCCCCGGTCCATATTATATTCCTAATAGTGCTTCGTGTTATCTGCTTATTACCGGACCATTCCAGACCATCTTTAGATGAGATTATACTTCCGGTATGTCCCACTGCCAAAAAACTGTCATTACCCCATACAACACTGTAAAGGCATTTGTCATAGTCAATACCGGTGTCATTGCTTAACTTATTTGTGTCTATCTGCTGCCATGCCTTTCCGTCATCAGAAACAAATACCGAAATATGATCTCCGACAACTGCATAACTGCTGCCGTTCCAGGAAACATCCATAAAGGCCAGAGTAGAAGAGGGGTCAAACATTATCTCTTCCCATGTTATGCCGTCATCGGAAGACAGAATGAGCATTCCACCGCCCACCGCCATATATTTACCGTTAAACCATTTTACACTCATAAGAGATTCCATTGTCGCCGTCCTTATCCGCTTCCACTCCGTACCGTTCGAAGATACCAATACAGTTCCCGAATTACCGACAGCAACAAGCTGTTCACCGTTAAATGCGACCGATTGAAGATCTAAATTTGTGTCCGATTCTACCTGAACCCAGTTTAATCCATTCTTTGAAGTTAATATTGTTCCTTCGTCACCGACGGCAATAAACCGGTTCATTCCCCAAACAACATCATTAAGGGTGTGGTTTGTATCAGACTCGATTTTTGACCAATTAATCCCGTCCCTCGACATAAAAATAACTCCTTCGAACCCGACTGCAACATAAAGGTCCGAACCGTTAAAGGCTATACCGTTGAGTTCCGGTTCATCGGAGGTTTGTGCAAATACAAAGGAACAATTCATAACCATAATTGTTAGTACAAAGAAACATAACAGCTTTTTCATAGATCAACTCTCCCTAAAGTATTCCTCATAATTCTATTTTAACATACTTTAGAGGCAAATTATAAAAAAAGTCGAAAAATATACAATGAATTATATATATTACAATTTACAGATTTTTGAACGTACAATAGAGTTTATCTATTTTGTCGGAATTATATAATAAGGTTCGTCTCCCTTTAAATCCACATAGAGGTTTCCTTCAGTATCCAGTTGTGCTAAGGCTATTTTGCCGATATCGGTTATGTTTTTCCTGGACAATTGGTGATATAACCAGGCTTTGGAGAGCTTCACAGAATGCAAGGCATCTTCTATAATTACACCGTCTAAAATGAGGTTTGTCGGCAAGCCGGCATACTGAGTTGAAAGCCCTAGATCTTTAGGTGTTATGGGCTGCAATTGTGATTTTTTTGTACGCTTATTTTCCCACTAGGCTCAAACATGGCAAATTCAACGTCGGCAACATTAAATACCCCTTGGGTTCTGAGCTCAGAAAAAAGCTGTTCCAAAGGCATGCGGATCTTATTAAGATTGCTATCCAATATTTTTCCATTTTCAATAACAATAGTTTTCTTTCCTATAACGATTTTTCTCATCCACGCACTGTGCATTGAAGAAACAGCCAATAATAAAGCTAAAACGGTCCAGACGATCAATCCGGCTAAAGTAGCAGTGAAATTATCATCTGTCTGGACCGACAGATTGGAAGCAATAGAACCTATTGTAATTCCGACAACATAGTCAAAATGGGTAAGCTGTGATACCTGTTGCTTACCTAACAAACGAACAAGAAGCAACAGAACGAAAAATGATATAACCGAACGAAGGACTACTTCCGAAATAATGGACATAAAAACCTCCAAACAAGAGAAATAATCATTTATTCAACACATATTATTTCCCGAAAAAAATGAATTATCAAATCCGAAAATCGAATTGTAAAGCCTGTATCCGCCGCTCAAATTATACACATCAAATCCGTTCTGCGAAAGAATCCTGGCTGCAATATATCCCCGGAGGCCCACCTGACAGGTTACATATACAGGCTTGGTCTTATCGATTTCCGTCAATCTGCTTCTTAGAGAATCCAAGGGTATATTAACAAATCCTTTAATATGACCTCTATTATATTCATTGACTGTACGGATATCGAGAAGTGTAACACTTCCGTCACGGGGAAGGTTATTTACATCATGCCAATGAAATATCTTTACCTTGTTTGTAAGTATGTTTTCGATAACATAGCCTGCCATATTGACAGGATCCTTGGCAGAACCGTATGGCGGAGCATAGCACAGTTCAAGCCGTGTCAAGTCAAAAGCAGTCATTCCTGCACGTATAGCCGTTGCAAATACATCGCATCTCTTATCCGAGCCTTCGTATCCTACTATCTGCACTCCCAAAATCTTGCCGGTTCCCTTCTCATAGATAGTTTTTATGGACATACCTTTAGCTCCGGGATAATAGCTTGCGTGATTGGCTGAATAAGTATAGGATTTATCATAATTAAGACCCAAATGCTTTGCAGTTTTCTCATTAATTCCTGTAGAAGCAACGGTTAAGTCAAACACTTTTATTATGGATGAACCCTGTGTACCGGTGTATATGCTGTCGATACCGCAGACATTGTCAGCGGCAATCCTTCCCTGTTTGTTCGCA
This sequence comes from Acetivibrio sp., assembly GCA_035384905.1. Classification (GTDB taxonomy): domain Bacteria; phylum Bacillota; class Clostridia; order Acetivibrionales; family Acetivibrionaceae; genus Hungateiclostridium. The sequence continues at coordinate 4,964 of DAOOJC010000114.1, forward strand.
GGACCTGCCAAAGGAACAAAGCCCTTGATTCCCGTTACAAAATCGGTTATTTCCACCGCATCGCCCACAGCATAAATATCTGTTTCGCTGGTCCGCATATGTTCATCAACAATAATTGAACCCCGCTCATTAACGGCTATACCTGCCTCCTTTGCAATTTGGGTTTCGGGTTTGACACCAACGGCCATAATCACCATATCGGCATTGATATTACCACTGTCCAAGGCAATATCGAGAGAATCTCCTTTATCGGCAATGGAGCGAACAGAGTTGCCAAGGAAAAGCTTCACACCCTTGCTCACAATGTGATTATGCACATCACACGCCAAATCATAATCAATAGGTGCAATAAGCTGATTCACCATTTCCACAAGGGTTACACCAATTCCCCTTTCATGAAGATTCTCAGCCATCTCAACACCGATAAACCCTCCACCGACAACCACTGCACTTTTAGGTTTGTAAGCCTCAATATATTCATTTATTTTATAAGTATCGGGAATATTTCTCAGCACAAAAACCTTATTTGAGTCTATTCCTTCAATTTTAGGCTTCAGCGGCTCCGCACCCATCGAGAGAATAAGCTTGTCAT
>DAOOJC010000115.1:0-5548 GCA_035384905.1 Acetivibrio sp.
TGGAAAATGTTACTTGAGAAGGCTTCCAAACACAATTAAATACTGAACCGTTCGCCCAACTTGCTTTCTCCCATAGACTGGAGTCAAAATCGGAAAATACTGCTTCGAATGGTGTGGTTACTACATTAGCTGCATTTACTCCAGAAGAAGGAGAGATAATTGCCGGCAGAACAAACAGTAGCGAAACCGTTAACAAGGAAGCCGTTAATAATGAAATAACCCTCTTATACATAAATACCTCCCAATAAAAAAAATATAATATAATTTTACCGCAGTGAGGAATTAGAACCACTGCGAAAGTAAAACTCAGTAACACAAACAACTAACACGTGTTAATTCAACTTAATTATATCCTATCGGTTTTTCTTTGTCAACCAAACCCAAACCTAGATTAAAAAGAATATCATTCTATAATAATGTTACTTATAGACCTTGAGATTATTTATTGCTAAATACATAAACAGTAAATTCTGCTTGATTAATTACAATATCAATGCTATCCTTTACTTGTAAGACTTTTTTATATTTTTTCGGCATTAAGGTGGTTTGATCATGAATAGCAAAGATATTGCAAAAATCGTTGGGGTCTCAAGAAGTACTGTTTCACGAGTTATAAATAACTATCCTGATATTCCACCGGCTACACGGGAAAAGGTATTAAAGGCGATAAAAGAATATAACTATTATCCCAATGCATCAGCCAGAAGGCTTGCGGGAATGAAAAGTTCTACATTGGGACTTTTTATTATTGATATAAAAGATAATGAAAAACCCCATCATGTAATAGAAAAAAATGAGGATCTTTTATATGGCAATTCATACTTTTCACCCTTTATAAATGCTTTTATTGACCAGTCAAACAAAGCCCAGTATCATGTTTTGGTATCAACTGTCTACAGTTCGGATGAATTGTGGAAGATTCAAAGTGCATTTTGCGAGAAAAGAATTGACGGTGCAGTAATTATAGGAAGCAGTAAAGCTGATTATAAAAAAATAGTTGAAATAATGGATAAAAATTTTATAATGGTTGCAGTTGATTTGGTTGTGGAAGAGGAAAATATGGATGCGGTTTTGTCTGTAAATGTCAATAACTATGGCGGTGTGTCTGATGCCGTAGAATATTTTATTGAACTAGGGCATAGGGATATAGGCATTATTACAGGTGATTTAAGCAAGTTTTCCGGCAAAGAAAGGTTTGATAGCTTCAAACATGTACTATCCAAGCATTGCCTCCCGCTAAACAATGATTTTATTGCCTATGGTGATTTTACTGAATACAGCGGATATGAAGGCATGAAAAAAATACTGGCATATGAGAAAAAGCCGACAGCCTTATTTGTATCCAACGATACTATGGCTATCGGAGCCTATAGGGCCATAAAGGAACGGGGACTGAAAATTCCGGAGGACATTTCCGTTATAGGATTCGATAATTCATATATATCCCAATACATGTCTCCTTCTCTTACTTCTGTCAATGTCTCATTGCCGGAAATGGCTAAATCTTCTATTGATTTACTCCTTGAATCTATTAATAGCAAAAAGATAAAATCTGTACACAAAATTGTGAACGTTGAGATAATTAAACGCAATTCGTGCAAAAAGATTGAATGAATGTTATTACAGGATAGAGCCGCTGCAAATTTTTAATATTCACAAGATATTTATGGAACTTTTTATAACAAAATGCATTCTAAACTAATATAAAAATAAATAATTATTTTGAAAGGAGCATTAAAATGAAAAGATTCGCAAAGCTGATCTGTGTTTTGACACTTCTGGCAATGGCTTTAGGAATGATGCAGCTGGCACTTGCCGGTGGCAGCGATAATGAGAGCCTGCAGCAGGGTCAACCCAAGAGTGGGCCTAAGAGTGTATCCCAAAGTATAGAGAAGAGGCTTGAGAATGCTATTGCTTTGTATATAGGAAGTTCTCAGGCACTTGTAAATAATGAGGAAAAACAGGTGGATTCTACAAATGCAAAAGTGATGCCCTACATAAAAAATGACAGAACCATGGTACCTGTGAGGTTTATATCCGAAAACCTCGGTGCACAGGTTAAATGGGATGCTCAAAGCTCTAAAGTCACCGTTTCATTGGGTGACAGGGTGGTGGTGCTTACCGTTGGAAGCAAAACAATGAAGGTAGGGGACAAAAGTGTTGATCTTGATGTAGCACCCGAATTGAATGAAGACAGGACATATCTGCCCTTGAGAGGTCTTGTGGAAGGCTTGGGCAAAAAGGTTTTTTACGACAGGGGACTTATAGTTATCGGTGACAGGGAGGATGTATTTGACGTATCCGGGGAAAAGGCTTTGATTGACGAAGTTATTTCAAGGGTAAACAACCTTCCTGTAGTGGGAACTTATGAAAACCTTGAAAAGATGTTTGAAAAAACTGTGGCAAATTATAATAAGTATAATGGACCAATGCCGGTGTGGAACACTGTACAAAGCATGGATGGAGCAGAATCTAAAGGCTCAGCCGAACTCGCTGCACAACCCGCTTCGGCTGACGAGGGCAGAAGTGCAGGCGGCTCCGATGACTATTCAACTACAAACGTACAGGTTCAGGGAGTGGATGAAGCTGATGTTGTTAAAACCGACGGAGAATATATATACCAGGTAAACAGTAATAGAATAGTAGTTATAAAGGCGTACAATACCGTAACCGCAGATGCTTATTCATCCCCGAAAATGAAAATAATGAGCACCTTGACCTTTTCCGATGATAACTTTACACCGCAGGAGCTCTATATAGACGGGGATTATATGGTTGCCATCGGGATGTATTATGAGCAAAGGCCTTACATCCAGGAAACAAAATCTGAGGAGAAGATGAGTATACTTCCGTACTATCCCGCAAAAAGTACTGCAAAAGCAATAGTATTTGATATTAAAAACCGGGCTGATATCAAAAAGCTAAGAGAGGTAGAGGTGGAGGGACATTATATTTCTTCACGAAAGATAGATAATGTGCTTTATCTCATTACCAATAAAGATTCCGGTGCCTATTATGAAAACGACAAACTCAAGATACAGACCCCAACCTTTAGAGATACTGCTGTTTCGAAGGACTATGCAGAAATCGGCTACCCCGATATAAGATATTTCCCGGATTCTGAGGCAACAAACTTTTTGAACATAGCTGCTTTTGATATAACGGGCAATGAAGAAGCCAATATTCAGACCTATCTTGGTGCCGGTCAGAATATTTATGCATCGGCTGAGAACTTGTATGTTGCTGTAACCAATTATAATTACGCCATGCTCCGCAATGGATTGGCAGCTGATATTGCACCAAGGGTGAATGACATAACCACAACGGTATATAAGTTTTCGCTCAATGGAGAAAAGGTTACATACCTTAGCAAGGGAGATGTACCTGGAACCATATTGAACCAGTATTCGATGGATGAAAACGGCGGATATTTCCGTATTGCCACAACAATGGGGCAGGTATGGGGAACGGGACAAAATATTTCCAAAAACAATGTTTATATACTGGGCGATGCCATGAATATTGTGGGAAGCATAGAAGATATGGCACCGGGCGAGCAGATTTATTCTGTGAGGTTTATGGGAGACCGGGGCTATGTGGTCACATTCAGGACGGTTGACCCGTTGTTTGTTATAGACCTGAAGGAACCTTCAAACCCGAAAATACTCGGAAGCTTGAAAATACCGGGCTATAGCGACTATTTGCATCCCTATGACGAGAATCATATCATTGGTTTCGGTAAGGATACGGTGGCAATTAAAGACAATGCCTACTACCTGGGCATGAAAATTGCACTTTTTGATGTGACCGATGTGGAAAATCCCATACAAAAGTTCTCTGAAACAATAGGAGACCGGGGCACTGATTCGGAGCTTCTGAGAAATCCCAAGGCACTTTTGTTCTCAAAGAACAAAAATCTGCTGGCCTTTCCTGTGACGGTCATGGAGGTTCGGAACAAGAACCAAAACATTGATTTCCCCGATTATGGAGAATTTGCCTTCCAGGGTGCTTATGTCTACAATATCGATACTGAAAACGGTTTTGTATTAAAGGGCAGGATTACCCATATGTCCGAAGAAGAATACAGAAAAGCAGGAAATTACTATTACAATCCAAATAAGTATGTTGAAAGGATTTTATATATCGGTGATACCCTCTATACCTTGTCTCCGGGCATGGTTAAGGCTCATGGGCTTGAGGACATGGAAGAGAGAGACAGTTTGGAGATTCCGGAAAACCGTTAGTCGGTATGCAATAAAACGGCAATCTTAACGGTCCGACTAGTGGTTTTTATGTACTCACTGTTTTTAGGTGCGATTATTGATAGGAGAGAGATATTTTAAAAAACTTTAGTCATTTAGAATATTTCTCTTCTTTTTTTGTTCTGTTTATTTTGATAAAATATAGAAACTGATAAATATTTTACTTTAAATAGTCATAATAAATGATATAATAATTATGTCCTTGCATTAAGGCTGATAATCTCAGTGGGGAAAGAGAGGGTATTTTTCTTTGCTGGCAAAAAGCTGAAATGCGTTTTGACATTTATGAAGGATTGCATAAAGTCAAAAGTTTATTTATGTAAGGCAGGGGAACAAAATGAAAGTGAAAGACAGGAATAGGTTGTACAGGGTCTGGCATACGGACAAGAAGACCTGTTCAAAGTTTGATGGCAAGGAAATTGAGGAAGTATTTGCTACGAGTGTAAAAGAAGCAAAGGAGAAGGTTTTGCAAAAGTATCCTGCTCACAGGGTAACATCGGCATGGCTTATTGAGAAATAATGCTTCTTAAATACAGAAATCAGGCAAACGGATTTCGCTACATTGCTAATCGAAAAATGGTGTAACGAAATTACTGCAGTTACTTCTTATGGGGTGAGTTGTTATCAAAAACTTGAAGATCCCTATATATGATGCCGTAAAAAATTATTCCTCTTCATGCCCGGCAGCTTTTCATATGCCAGGGCATAAGCTTGGGAAAGGGTTGCCATCGGCATTTTTAGAGAGTATATATTTGCTAGATTTAACAGAAATACCCGGACTCGACAATCTTCATTATCCAAAGGGCGTAATAGAAGAAGCTCAGGCTCTTGCAGCACAAGCCTTTGGTGCTGACAGAACCTTTTTTCTTGTAAACGGTTCAACCTGCGGAATACAGGCGGCAATAATGACTCTTTGCAGACCGGGAGACAAGATTATTATTGCAAGGGATTGCCACAGGTCTGCTATTGCAGGGATGATGTTATCGGGAGCAACTCCGGTTTATATTAAGCCGGAGTTTAACGGTTTTTTTGGCATACCTTCAGTTGTTTCGGTTAATGAAATTGAGAAAGCACTAAAGGAAAATCCCGATGCTGTCGGAGTTTACATAACAAGACCCAACTATTATGGGGTATGCTCGGATATTAAGGCAATAGTTGAACTGGTTCATTCCTATAACAAGCCGGTTATAGTGGATGAGGCCCATGGTGCCCATTTGTGTTTTTCAAGTATGCTTCCCCCTTCGTCACTGGAATATGGAGCGGATATTTGTGTTCAGAGTGCACAC
>DAOOJC010000116.1:0-5535 GCA_035384905.1 Acetivibrio sp.
GTGGTTACAGATACTTTTATAGAAATGGAACCCCGAGGTAATACATGGAAGGGAAATGTCAGCTTGTCGGGAGGAATTTTTGACAGCTTTTCAAAAGAGGGCGTTCCCGGACTCGAAATGAATATATCCATTGGTAATCTGGGGGTCTTTGAGACAGCGGTTTCTGATGAGTATGGAAATTTTACTGAAGAAATGATTTTAGAGATTCCCGAAAGCTTGTCACCCGATAAGGATTTCTTTTTTGTCAGCGGGTATAATTTGGCATACAATGTTGATTTTAAAGGTACGGACATTTATTATCCCTCCAGGGTGGAAGACAGTTTTTTTTTGTGGAATGTGCACTGGTTAAGGATTATATTGTCCCTGGTGATTTTTGCTTCCGCGATTATTATAATATGCATATTGATTAAAAAGAAGTTATTATTCTCTAAAAGTAAAGTTCAGACGGTGCTGGAAACCGGTGTTGGGGGCATCGCCAATGATTCGTATACGGGTTATGACGCTATTATGGAAAACCTGCCGACAGGCATGTGCCATATTCATTTTCCACAAATTGCTGAGGATTTCCCGTCTGTATGGGGTGTGGAAGACGAGTTATTAGTGAGCTTTTTTGATAGTGAAGGGAATAATGGCGAGTTTTGGTGCAGCTTTCATAAAAAGGGAGACTATAATATTAGGCTTTGTAAGGATAAAGGCATACCGGTATTTAAAGATATAAGAATAGTAGTTTACCGTGAAGAAATAATTACAATCGGAAAGGACTACCTAAAAGGCATTTATGGAACTCTTCCGGATATTAGTTCGGTGATGACATTAAGAGAGATTCGTGATAAGATAAAGAGCCGAATACCCGAGGAAAAGCAAGGGATGCTTGAGGGGGCTTTTTCGATATTGGAGAAGGCTTTGTACAGTAATAAAGATATTGTAAGAAATGATTATGAAAGGTTTTATGTATTTATTAACAAGTTACAGAGTTAACGAAATACAAATTTCTGGAGGAATAAGATGCAAGCACGAGGGAAAGTGGCTGCGGATGCGACATTTAATAAGTTAATGGTTTATCCTATAGTGCTTTTATTGTATATTGGAATAACAGTATTTTTATTTTTTATCCCATTAGGTCCGGGGTATAGCATCCGGCAATCTTTTTATTTTTTGATATACTCCATTGAGGCACTCCTTTTGGGAATAGTTTTAAAACATATAGTAAGCTATTACTTGAAGGGTAAATGGGCCGAAGTTATAAGCGATTCCTGCTTCATAATGGGAATTGGCTTTGCTGTATTTTTGTTTTTCTTCTATTTATTGCCCTATGGTTCAGTAAGGGCGGCGAGTATTGGGGTACTGATATTGGCGGCATCAGTAGAAGTGTTCAGAATTTCAGAATTATTCAAAGGCAGGGTGTTTGAGGGAAGCTTGATAAAGGCTGTTTCCGATCTGATTGCCGGAATCACAATTTACTTGATGTTTGGTGCCCTTTGCCCCGAAGGATATTTGGATATTGGTCTTAAAATATCGATAGGTAAGATTTTTTTCTTTTCTTTTTTTATTCTTGCTGTTTTTCAAATGATATCGTTATTAGACTTTGTGGAAGACCGGAGAATCAGCAGGATTACTTTATGGTTTAGAACCAATCATAAAGTGAAATTCTTTGCGGTTTTCTTGGTTTTATATTTATTAATTGATTTAAGGAGGGATATTATGGGAGATGCCGTTTTAGTGTCGTGGATATTCATTTTTATTGTATTGGTGATTGTATTTATTGTTCTGACGGTCAAGTTATCGGCAACTGTAAATAGAAGTCCGGAGCAAAAGCTTAATAAGCATCTTCAGAAAATTTCTTTCGAAAAGATAAAGGATATAACCAACATTTCGAAATGTATTGATGACTTTGTCCGCCATGGCAGTAAAGGAGGAATAATTGCCTGCCTTTACTATATGGCATACAAAACGGGGATTCCAATTAGTCTGGCAAGTAACATTATAGCTCCTGTAGTGGAGTGTAAGGATTTGGAAATGCCTTCTCTGGCAACAAGGAAGAACTACCTTGTTATTGAGGAGAGAAATCGTCAGAACAGGTTGACAGTTATAGAGAAAGTTATATATAATTTAGAATTATATGGAAGGGGTAATTTCTATGGATACAGAGCAGATTCAAACACAATGCCAAAACATAATTAAAGAAGTAGGTAAGGTATTTGTTACCGATGATGATACAATTCTTAACAAAATATTATGCGGATTTTTAGCCGGGGGACACATACTTTTTGAGGACAATCCCGGCCTTGGAAAGACCTTGCTTGTAAAAGTATTTGCGAGGGTTACAGGCTGCGAATGGAAACGGATTCAGTTTACTCCGGATCTTATGCCTTCGGATATTTTAGGTACAAAAATATGGAGAAGTAATTCATCTTCCTTTGAATTGGAAAAGGGGCCTATATTCACTAATTTTCTTTTGGCAGATGAAATCAATAGGGCTATGCCCAAGACCCAGTCTGCATTACTTGAGGCGATGGAGGAAAGACAGGTCTCAATTGAGGGAACTACCTATATATTAAAACCGCCGTTTACTGTTATGGCTACGCAAAACCCTATAGAGATGGAAGGAACATATCCTCTTCCGGAGGCACAGATGGACAGGTTTATTATGAAATTATCCTTAGGGTATTTAGAAAGCACTCAAAAGGAGTGCGAGGTCTTAAAAAGGAGACTTGAGTGGGGAAAAGACGATCCCACCAATGATGTACGGAATGTGGTAGATATGAATCAGGTTTTGGCTCTTCAGGCAGAAGTTGAAAAAGTTTTTGTGGATGAAAATATCCTAATGTATATTACGGAAATTGTACGCAGCACCAGAACAAATACCAATGTGAGGTTAGGGGCAAGTCCAAGGGGAGCACTGGCATTATTGAAGCTTGCACGGGCACATGCCCTTATTTGCGGCAGAGATTACGTAATACCTGATGATGTCAAGTTTTTAGCTGTTGACGCTCTGGCTCATCGTGTCATACTTCATATAGAACACATAATGGAAGGCAGGGTTCCTGAAGCAGTGGTAAGGAGTATAGTAAGCAAAATAGATGTTCCCAAAAGCTATACCAGGGAAAAGGTAGGAGGGCTTGTATAAATGCCGAAATATATCTCCGAAATGAGCATTGTATTTCTATTGATGCTTTGCGGAGGCTTTCTTTTAGCCAACAACATACTGATAATTGTTTCTGTTATCCCTTTATGCTTGCTGGCGTTTGGTTATTACCTCAAGACTTCCAATGATGTAATCGTAAAAAAGACAATATCAAAAAGCAGGGTAGCTGTTGACGAAGGGCTTGAGGTAAATTTAAAAATATGGATAAATTCAGGAATTGGACCCATAGAGATATGTGACCTTGTTCCTGCTCACTTTGAGCTTGTGAGCGGCAGTAATTTTTGCGTATTATGGAAGGGTTTTGAGCCTTTAGAGCACTGCTTGAGCTATACTATAAAATGTACCACATCGGGAACCTATATGTTAAAGACAACTTTATGGAAATCCCGGCATGTTGTATGCAATTACAATATAGATGGAATGTATGTAAATGATTTATCTGTTGAGGTTACTCCAAGACTTTTACAACTGAAAAAGGTGAGAGGAATGACTGCCGTAAGCAGCGTACCGTTGCCGGAGGGGGCACTGGCTTCCATGGGAATGACAACGCAGGAGTTCAAAGAAATCCGGCAATACTATTTCGGAGATCCCTTTAAATCAATAAACTGGAAGGCTACTTCGAGAAACCTGTTAAGAGGCAATATATGGCCTGTAGTAAACGAGTTTGAGAAGGAAGGGAAAAAAACCGTATGGATTTTTCACGATACATCGAGGATAATGGCGTTCGGGTCGAACATAAAAAATGTTAAAGAGTATTCAATTGAAGCCGTATACAGCCTGAGTGAGTTTTATCTGGGACACAACTGCAGCGTAGCCTTTCATACTTATGGCGGTAACAATGTTTTTATTAAACAGGGATCGGGAAAACAGCAGCTGTATAAGATACTTAGGGAGCTCATGAAAATCAAGTACTCCGGGCCTGCAGTTTTAAGTCCGCGGGTGCATATAAAAAATCTTGAGGAAAGTGTATTTTCATGTAGGGAGTTTTTTGTCGGTTTAAGACCTTTGTTTGTAATTGTGACAAGGTTCTGTACAAATAATTTTAATGAAATTCTTAAGGGCATAAATACAATGTCAAAATACACTATGCTCCGGAAAGGATATCTTCCGAGTATTATGGTAGTGAATATAATGGGATATGGCCTAATGGCTGAAAACCAATATGAAATACTGGCATCAAATGTGCTTGAGGCTATGAATCGAGTGATTTCAAATGACATCAGGAAGAATTGTATATGGATTGATTGGGATCCGACAAAGGAAAGCCTTACGGGAGCGTTATTAAAACAGGTGGTGGCGGCAAAGTGAAATACTGGACTCTGTCTCTAAGGATTGCATTTGCCCTGGTGGCTTATGTTATGTCCTTTATCCTTTTATTCTATACACCGGTTTATCAAGAATTCGTGTATATGTTTAGCATTACAAAAGTATTTATTATTACAAATATAATTGCTCTTGTTATAATCGGCATAGGTTACAAGAGGGTATTAATAGTTGAGAGTATTGTGTGTACGGTGTTTTGTGCACCTTCTGTACTATACCATTCAAAGCTGGTCAGACAGATATTTGATATACAGCCTGCCCAGTATTTGTCTATACAAATCACTGCTTTTATGTTTTTGATAATTGCTATGTTTTTAATGGCAGCAGCAAGGCTTGAAAGACTTGAAAAAGGATCGGAGGAAATGTTATCCGGCGGTGCTTGCGAGGCGGATGTAATTTTAATTTGGAGCAATAGCCTCAAGATTTATTCAGCCTTTTTTGCATTGGTATTATTATTATGCATCGGTCTTATTTCCCTTGGTTTCTTTGCTCCGCATATAACAGCCTCAAAACAGCTGCTAATAATAATGATGGTAACGGGTATTACACTGATTGTTGGTTCGGTGTTCTTCTTATACGGGAAATGGGTAAAAAAGCATTGAATTTTTCCACGGTCTGTTGACAGGTTCTGTAACCCGCTTTACAATTTTTTCATATGTACTTATATAAATAGTGTGCACGTGTTGCAAAGGACACGACACTAAATTTATAAAAATAATTTAATTGATATAATTCAGTCGTTGTAATATAATTAATAAAAATGTCCATTTGTAAAGTATTAGTAAATCAGCTGTATAACAGTAGTGATTTATTAATATGTAGGTTCTATTCTATATTATTAATTGATTGTCTGGATATTAATGTTTTGGGGGGACAATAATGAGAGTAAAAACATGTCTGATTTGTTATGTATTGATTGTCTGCATGCTTATTAGCAGCATTTCTGTTGCTGCTTCCGGACTTAATGCCGGGACCGATGCTAATCAAAATTCACCGGTCAAAAGCAGCTATTCACAAACCTTTCCCGATATAGAGGGACACTGGTGCAAAGAATACATAGAAAAGTT
>DAOOJC010000117.1:0-5532 GCA_035384905.1 Acetivibrio sp.
GGGCCTCAAACCCTCATCGTCTTTTGGTCATTTCACTTCGTGAAATCCAACTAATAAAAAAGTCCGGATTAAAAACCCGGACATATAAATTCATAATGTTGTTAAAATACTGAACTGTTTAATTGTTAGTCCTTCAAAGGATTACCTTTGGCATCCGTTGTTATAAAGCTTCCGCAAAGTATTAGAATTCCCTCTACTAAACCCCAGAGAGGTCCTACAAAGGAACCTACTCCACATGTAATAATTGCTACACCAATAGTGACTGCAATTTGAATTATTCCTATCACTGTATAACCTAAGTAAAATCTGTGTATCCCAAATCCGCCAAGAAAAATACCCAGTAGACCAGCTGCCATCTTAGATTTTTGTTCACCGCCAGCAATTAAATTTACACCACAATTGACACAAACTTGGGCACCTGCATTTGTCCCTTGACCACAGTTGTGACAGAAATTACTTCCATTGTTCTTTGCCACACCACATTTTACACATATCGCAGCCTGACCGTCCATTTCATTACCACAATTTCTACAATACATATTGGCCCTCCTTGTATTTAGGATAATTAAAAAAATACATTTCTCTCTCTTATATAATAATACTTTTTTATTCAGATATTTGCAATAGTAAATACATTCCATGATTTAACAATAGTCAATCAAACTGCGTTTTCTTTCAATCATCTCCTCAATACGGTCAACATACTCCTCAACGCTCTTAACATTAAAAGTCCTCTCTATCCGGTTATTCTCAGGAAAAACAACCTTGGTTACAGCTCCTGCCCCTAAAGCTATTATCGTCTGTTTTTCCTCCATGATTTGAATATTATACATACACTCATACCCCGGTTTGCTGTAACCTATGTTTTCTAGATTGCCGAGCATGTTTTTCTGCCGGTATAGATAATAGGGCTCTAGACCGTTTCTTGTTATAAAATCATAAGCGGCATCCACCATCTTAGCAACCTCATTTCCGGATATCAGGCTATAGCTGTCCTTGTCTTCGTTAAGCCTTGATGCCCGCTTGATTGCCATTGTATGAACCGTAATACTCTCGGGACCGAGTTCTCCGACTCTTTCCAAAGTATTTTTAAAGCCCTCAAGTTTCTCTCCCGGAAGGCCTGCTATTAAATCCATGTTAATATTGTCAAATCCTAAACTCCTTGCAAGCTTGAAGGCATCAACGATGTCCTTTGCCGAGTGAAGCCTTCCGATATTTCTCAAGACCTCATCATTCATGGATTGGGGATTTATACTTATCCTGTTTACTTTGCTCTTTTTTATTATCTCCAGCTTTTCGCTGCTGATCGAGTCCGGACGGCCGGCTTCCAATGTAAACTCCTTTGTTTCCTTCATATAAAAAGACTTCTCAATATGGGTAAGGAGCTCTTTAAGATAAGAAGCATCAATAGAGGTAGGCGTACCTCCTCCCAGATAAATACTCTGAACCGTAAACCCCTTTGAATCGAGAATTTCACCGACAGCATATATTTCTTTTTTTAAAGCCTCAATATAGTTATTTATGAAATGGGCATATTTCTTTATGGTATTTGATGTGAAAGAGCAGTACAAACATCTTGTGGGGCAAAAAGGTATCCCGATATAAATGCTGACCTTATCCGGTCCTGTACTGTCCAGTATGTGCTTCTCCTTTTGAGCAACGTCATATAAGAGTTCTGCCTTTTTCCCGGATACATAATAATAATCGGTTAATTTTGAGTATATTTGCTCCCGGTTAAAACCTTTGGTCATTAATTCATGTACTATTTTGGCGGGTCTTATACCCGTCAAAACACCCCAAGGCATTTTTTTTGCCATGTACCGTGACAAAGCCCTGTAAACCTGCCTCTTAATTTCCCTCTTTTTTATCTTTTTTACCTCATACTCATCATCCGACGAAATTGTAAATATCTCATTTTCACTAAATATTATATTGCCATCTGCTTTGAGTATTGTTTTTATATGGTATTGACCGTCAATATTTAACGAACTCTCCAAGCCGGAATACAAAATAAAACCCGGATTATCCTCTCCGGGATCCCGATATTCTATGCTTATTTCTCCATCTCCAAAAAACAGCCTTATTACATCCTCTATCTCATATTTAAAATCATGTTCTTCAAGTCTTATGTAAATTCTCATCTCACTCCCACCAGCCTTGCACAGCTTAAAACCTTGTAATCAAAAGCTTCTCTTTTCAGCTCCTATTGTAGTAGGTTCACCATGTCCGGGATATACAACAGTGCTGTCAACGAGTGTAAACAGCTTTGTCTTAATTGAGTTGAAAAGAGTTTCCAAATCTCCATCAATAAAATCAGTTCTTCCGATACCCATTTTAAAAAGGGTATCACCGGTAAAAACCTTGTCTTCTGCTTTTATACAAATACCACCTGCAGAATGCCCGGGGGTATGGATTATTTCAAAGTCGATTCCTCCAACGCTCAGCCTGTCCCCGTCTTGCAATAACCTATCTGCTTTCTGACCTGTAATGCCCAGTCCCATGCCAAGGGCATCGTTTAAAGAAGGGTCGGTAAGTTTATCGGCATCATCCTTATGTATTAGAACCTTTGCCCCTGTCTTTTTACGCAATTCTTCCACGGAAACCAGATGATCGATATGTCCATGGGTAATTATAATATATTTTATAGAAAGACTGTTTGCTTCTGCCACCCTGATTATCTCATTGGGATCACACCCGGGATCAATAACAACTGCCTCTCCTTTGTCCCCAACAATATAACAGTTTGAACCAAAAAGTCCATAGGGTATACATTCCAGTATCATAATATCCTCCACTCATTCAAAAGTAATAGTATATAAATATAATCCCAAAAACCGTTATTACCTTATTCAAAACCTAAAATTCCTTCTTGCTGTCCAGAAGGATGGTAACAGGTCCGTTATTATAGATCTCTACCATCATTTCAGCCTGAAATTTGCCGGTCTCAACCTTTAAATCATAATTCCTGCAAACCTTTACAAACCTTTCATAAAATTCTTCCGCCTTCTTGGCTCCGGCAGCCTTGTCAAAGCTGGGTCTTTTTCCTTTCCTGCAGTCGCCGTAAAGCGTAAACTGCGACACTACAAGAAGGTCACCACCCACATCCTTTAATGAAAGGTTCATTTTTCCGTTTTCATCCTCAAAAATCCTCAGGTTCACAATCTTGTCTGCAAGGTATTCTATGTCCCTATCAGTGTCGTCGTCACCAACCCCCAAAAGAACCGATAAACCTTTTTGGATTTCTCCTATTGTCTCGCCTTCAACTGTAACCTTAGAAGACGTCACCCTTTGTACAACCGCTCTCATTAAGATTTCCCCTTTTTAAATGTTTATCTCCTCATTATTGCCTGTTTCTGGTGACTTCAAAAACCCCGTTAACCCTTCTTATCTTTTTAACAATTTTCTCAAGCTGTTCTGTATTTGTTATCTCCAAAGTCAAGTTCATAATTGCTATCTGATCCTTGGTAGTCCTCGCATTCATTGCCTTAAGCGGAATCTTGGATTCCCCGATAACATTGGTTATTTCCATCAAAAGTGCAGTTCTGTCATGGGCCATTACTGTAATGTCAGCCTTGTATGCCACATTGTTTGAAGTGTACCAGCTGACCTCAATAAGCCGGTTATCACCATCAATGTTATTTGATATGTTTATGCAGTCCTTGCGGTGTACCGACACACCCCTTCCTCTTGTGATATAACCTATGATATCGTCACCGGGAACAGGGTTGCAACATCTGGAGATTCTAACGAGACAGTTTTTAATTCCTTTAACTATAATACCGTTTTCAGGAACGCTTTTGGAAGCAGTTTTCTTCTTTTGTTCAACCGCCTCAGACACAAATTCTGTGATTTCATCCAGCTTGACACTTTTTCTGTATTCCTCTTTCAGCCGGGAAATAACTTTGTTGGCAGTCAGTGCACCATAACCGATTGCGGCATATATATCATCCAAAGTGCCAAAGGTGTACTTTCTTAATATAATCTCTATCCATTCAGGCTTAAAGAGTTGATTGTAGGTAACAGCCTGCTTTTTCAACTCCCTTTCAATCATCTCTTTGCCCCTGATAATATTTTCTTCCCTTTTTTCTTTTTTAAACCATTGATTAATTTTATTTTTGGCCTGCGAACTCTTAACGATTTTCAACCAATCACGGCTTGGTCCTTGTACATTGGAAGAGGTCAGTATTTCTATAATATCTCCGTTCTTTAAGACATACTCGATGGGAACAAGCTTGTTGTTCACCTTTGCACCGGACAGCTTGTTTCCGATAGCACTATGAATGGAATAGGCAAAATCTATCGGGGTCGAGCCGGTAGGAAGACTTATCACATCCCCTTTGGGAGTGAAAACAAACACCTCATCAGTAAATAGATCTATTTTCAAGGTCTCCATAAACTCATTGGCATCCCGCATTTCCTTCTGCCACTCCAAAAGCTGCCTCAACCACGCAAGCTTGTTGTCCGATTCTTTATCGGAAGTTCCGCCTTGTTTATATCGCCAATGAGCTGCAATTCCCACTTCAGCTACTTTATGCATTTCTTCCGTCCTAATCTGTACCTCAAAGGGAATCCCTTCATGCCCAATTAAAGTGGTGTGAAGGGACTGGTACATATTAGGCTTTGGCATGGCTATATAATCCTTAAATCTGCCGGGCAAGGGCTTATATATTTCATGAACAAGTCCGAGTACAGCATAACAGTCCTTTACAGAATGTACAATTACCCTTAGTGCAAACAGGTCAAATATTTGATCCAAGGTTTTGTTTTGCTGTATCATCTTTCTGTATATACTGTAAAAATGCTTGGGCCGGCCCTCAATTTTGGCTTCTATTCCAATCTCGGTAGTCTTCTCTTTAAGAGTTTCAATTATTTTGGCAATAAACGCTTCTCTCTCTCTTCTTTTCTGAGCTATTTTATTTACCAATTCGTAATAACCCTTTGAGTCTAAATACCTGAAACACAGATCCTCAAGCTCCCACTTAATCTTCGATATACCAAGCCTGTGGGCAAGAGGAGCGTATATCTCCAAGGTTTCTTTTGCTTTTTCTATTTGCTTTTCGGGTGTCATATACTTGAGGGTTCTCATATTGTGCAAGCGGTCAGCCAGCTTTATAAGAATAACTCTAATATCCTTTGCCATTGCAAGAAACATTTTCCTTAAATTCTCGGCCTGCAGCTCTTCCTTTGAGGTATAAGGAATCTTACCCAGTTTGGTTACTCCATCCACCAAACTGGCTACTTCTTCTCCAAACTCCTCCTTAATCTCCTCATAGGTAAAGGTGGTATCCTCAATAGTATCATGGAGTATGCCTGCAACAATAGCAGTACTGTCAAGCTCCAAATCAGCCAATATAATGGCAACCTCCATTGGATGCACAATGAAGGGGTCCCCGGAAACCCTCTGCTGGCCCTGATGAGCCTCCAGTGATATATTGTGAGCCTTTTCAATAAGATTAAAATCACAGTTTGGGTTATATTCTTTAATTTTTCTTATAAGCCGGTTATAGCCATCACCCATTAAGATTCCCCCAA
>DAOOJC010000118.1:0-5464 GCA_035384905.1 Acetivibrio sp.
TCAAATAACAATCCGAATTCTTTTCTATAGACATTGTACCATAAACAGTGTTTTTTCATCAATTATTGTTTTGTGTCATTTATTTAGCCCGAAAGGTTATCTTACTTGAATACAGTATTTCTCTGTTTCTTTGCAGAATTTAACATGTTTATACCCTGCAGCAAAATCGCAAATACCATAAACATCCCCACATATCCAAACACCGGATATATCAGAGAAATAAGCTTTGAAAAACCCATACCCGATAAAGGAATTGTAAACCCGCATATAACCGGTATTATTATTTTTTTACTCACTTTAACCTTCGTACTTATCCTCTCAATAAAACCATAACCGGAAGTAACTCCGGAAATAAACATTGCAAGCAGTATTAGAACGGTATAAAACTCTCCCGCTATGGAGTTGTATCTGTCAATAATGCTCAGGACAGGCATCTCTTGAGATGCTGCATTGGGGTAAAAAATAAAAAGGACAATATTTATAATTACAGCCATAAAGCAGAGCATGACTCCACCGAGTATTCCTCCCGCAGCTGCCACCCTTTTGCTTTTTAAGTGCGGTAAAAGGCTGCACAACACTACAACTGCACATATGCTGTTATAGCTTACATAGAGTAAGGATGAAACAAACCAATTGTGCGTTATTGTGCCAAATCCGGAAACTATATTGAATACCGACATGTCTTTACTGATTATTATATATAACCCGATACCGATAATTCCCAGTACTAAAACCGGCGTTATAAACGAGCTTAAAACAATTATACCTTTGATGTCGGTAAGGAAAGCTATCATGCACAGAACAGCCGCAGCCAGTATGGCATATTGATAAGGCATCCCTGTTTTATCAGATATTATGCTCCCTGCACCAGCAACCATAATACACAAGACTGAGCCCATAAAAAGCGATACCGTTATTTCCATAATCCACCCGATAACCCACCCCACTGTGGGAAACAGAAACTCTTCATAATTTCTTATTCTTTCAGTATACACTTTAACAATTACTATATATCCGATAACCGCAAACAAAGCTCCCGCCAAAAGGATACCGAAAAAACCGCCTTCATAGTAAGCAGAAAAGAACTGCATGATTTCCTGTCCCGAAGCAAAGCCTGCACCAATTATAGTTGCCATATATATATTTGCTACCTTGAATATGTCTTTTGCCTCTTTAAACAAAACAACAACTCCTAACATAGAATTATATCTAATTAATTCTATGTTGGAGTTGTCTTACAAATTACAAGCATTTGTCTATTGCAGCAGAACTTGCTGCTTTGTTTTTTTTGTTTTATCTCCCGGTATACATTTACCGGTGCATTTACTCTTGTCTATCGGTTGCCTGATCCTCTGAATTCAGTAGTTCAATAAGGTTCTGATAGGACTTCCTTGGTCCCGCTTCTTCGTCCAAACCACTCCTATTAATAACAATTCCTGTGTATTTGTCATTCTTCATTGCATAATAGGTATATTCATCTCTCGGTATGAGATCAACCTTCACCTCGCCCGGTGCTTTGTTCAGTTTATAGGTAATACTGATTTCAGGTTCACCCTCTACCAAAGCGTTCGGATCTATATCATCGGCCGTAATGCTGATAAGTGATTGATAATAGCTCTTAAATTTAGATATGCCATCCTTACCCTTTTCATTCACATTTCTGCCGTTGACATAGAAATTCGCTTCTGAGTCTTGCCCGCTCGTTTGCTCATCCCCGCCACTACTTGTATCTTCAATTTTCTCGATTTTTAGGTTAATTGTTTCTCCATCCATTTTGACTTCTATATCGGTCACGTCGTAGATATAGGGTGCATATATGAAACCGTCTATTATTTCAACCGATGTTATATCCAGAAAGCCGAGGGTATTCGGGTTTATGACAAACACCTCATTTGTGCCTTCAAACATTCCGTAGACTTCTTTATAATTCTCCTTAACATCCCCTAAAAGCAGGGTTACCTTCAGATTTCCTGCAGCAGCCTTAACAATGTATGAAGGTTCATCAAGCCCATACTTGCTCAGGTCCTTAGCATCCTCCTCAATATAGTCTATTACTTCTGCCCTTACAAGCTCCTCCAATGCATTATTCAACCTGATCATATCAACACCGGATTCTATTGGCTCTTTTATAGTCCAACCGCTGTCTGGTACTTTAACTGCATTAAAGGTTACCTTACCGTCTTTAGTCAACACCAGTTCCGTTACCTCTGAGGAAGTCACGTCCAAAACATACTTGTTTCTGAGATCCGTCTTGCGTGATGACAATACTTCGCCGGCAAAGTCAGGGATTGTATAAACAGTGTTTTCTCCCTTTTTCTTCATATAGTACGCTTGCTTAGTTGCCGTTAAGTTACCCACCTCAATTTCTACTGTCTCACCCTCCGATGTTTTAACCGAAACTAAGACCGGTTTATCCAGACCGTACAACCCAAGATCCTCGGGATTCTCTTCCACTATTTTATAAGCATAAAGATCACAAACATTTGAAACTATGCTGTCAATACGATACGTATCAATGACAAAATCTCCACCGGAAATCATAACCCATTGATCTTCGTTCTTTTTAAATACAAACTTCCCATCGCTGTTTTCAATTGTCACCTCTACTACTTTTTCGCTATCCATTTCTACAACTTCAATTCTCGTACTAACTTCTTCCTCAGTACCCACCAGAGGCTTCACAATAAGGTATGCACCTATTAAAGCAACCAGTACAACTACAAGAATAACAATATTCCTGTATAATTTCATAGATGCCTCCTCCTCAACCAAATAATTATACCTGCAGCAACAATTAGAATCGGAAATGCAATAACAGTGACAACTACAATTAGACTTGCATTAAGTCCTGTAAGAATAATTGAATCCAAATTGGAGCTTTTGGGAAGAACAAACACATCATTTGTCTTATCATACATCCAGTCTACAGTACGGGCCATAAGCGTCAAAGTACTGTACGAATCAGGATAATAGTATGATATGATCTCGTCAGTAGCAAAATAAGCATTTCCAATCACTGCAATTTTCGTGGTATTTATACTATCATATTGAGCAATAAGCCCTACATCCACCGGTCCTGCGATTTCCTCTGTCACTCCTCCACCATACGGTTCTCCAACAGCAGCATCACTTGTAGTCAGAAGGGGCATAACAGTTAGAGGCTCCTTATCATTGAGAAGTCTTTTAAAGCTCATGGATGACGGCATTATTACAGTCTGCTGGCTCAAATCCAATCCGTTGGTAACATCACATGCTTGAAGCATAGGAATTATATCATACGGTCTGTTTGCTACATACATCTGCGGATGGTTTTCTTTTACTCTGTCATAATCTAATGCAATAGTATACTCCTCAAGAAGGCTGTCGAAATTCTTGAATTTTTCCGATGAACTTATTGGATCGAATAAGAACACGGCATTTCCACCGTTTTTTAGATATTGACTTACTATATTTTTCTCATTCTGAGACAAATCCTTATTGGGTGCTGTAAAAAACAAAATTGTACAATCCTCCGGAATCTTATCAGAGGCTGTAAGATTAATTTTCTTTACTAGAAAATTGTTGTTTTCAAAGGAACCCTTAATGATTGTATATTGGGAATCAAGCTTTCTTGCAGTGTTTGAATCCACAAAGTATATTGTCGGCGTTGCATCGCTGATAACATACTTAATTGCTCCCGTCACTGCCTGTTCACCGTAAAACATCATCAATCCGTAGTTGTCTTGTTGGAAGATGTCATACAAAGTGATCTTCTTACTTTTAGAACCGCATTTTATAATAATGTCATGTGCATTAAGCGTAAGCACACCCGACTCATCCAGTTTAGTCACAATATTCGGATTCCTGTCCGGATCTATAAAGCTTACATTTACTTTGTCAAATTTATTATAGTTTTCCAAAAACTCAACCAAAATAAAACCTGCCTGTTCGGTTCTTATTTCTTCTTTGTCGCTGAGCATTATTATTTCTACTTCTTTTTGAAGATTATTAAGAATAGTCTCGGTCTGTTCTCCAATTGAATAGAGCTTGTTCGTAGTCATATCCCATTTAATATCTACGGTTGCTGCCAAAACATTTATAAATATAGTAATTCCAATTACAAGAACAGCCATTATAAGAAACAACGTACTGTATTTTACATTCTTCATCATTTATCACCCCTGACTCCATCGCCTTTTTTCTATAACCAAAATTATCAATGCAAGAAACATCGCTGATACACTTAAGAAAAACAAAACATCCTGAAGACTAATCATACCCTGAACAAATTCCTTGTAATGTTCATACACGGAAATCGAATTTAAAACTGTTCTAATAATTCCCGTTGTAATGCCTTTGACCTGATCCATGATTAAGAGAACAAACAGGCTTATACATCCTAATACTGCTGCAATTATTTGACTTTCGGTAATAGAAGACGTAAATAATCCAAATGCCACAAATGCCATACCCAAAAGTATAAATCCTATATAACCCGATGCTGCAATGGAAACAAATAAGTCTCCTTTTATCATTATTATCGCAGGAAAAATCAAACTGCATGCAGTCATTGTTAAAAACACCGTTAATGCTGCAAGGTATTTGCCTATTACTATTTGAGGAACACTAACCGGTGATGTCATCAATAATACCTCAGTTCCGTTTCTTCTTTCTTCTGCAAAGGTTCTCATAGTCAAAATCGGAATCAACATAACAAGAAAGAAACTCGCAAAGTAAAGCTGTCCCCCAAAAATGAACCTCGAAATACCGTTCTCGGATATAACCTGACTTAAAAAGTTCAATGCAAACACGACAACAAATATACCCGATAGAATATATGCCAGCGGGGAGTAAAAATAGGTACGCAGCTCCCTTTTATAAATAGACAACATAAATTATTCAACCTCCTTCTCTTCCTCATCACCCTTCGAAGCATCTTCCTTCAAGCCTTCATTATTCAACTTTATGTTTTTTGTTGTAAGCTCACGGAATACTTCCTCAAGATCCATTTCTTCAGTCCTGAATTCCATTATCGGATAACCCAGTTTTGCGAATTCAAAGAATATGGTTTTTCTGACATCAATCTCCTTATCGGAGTCCACAACGTAATCAAAGACATCTTCGTCCTTCTTTTTAAGAACATCAGCACGCTTGACACCATATATGCTTTTAAAGGCATCCAGCACTGATTTTTTGGGTCCTGCTATTGTAACTACCATTCTTGACGAACTGGAAATGCTCTTTGAAAGATTTTCCGGCGTATCTACAGCCACAATCTTACCCTTGTCTATTATAACAACACGCTCACAAACAGCCTTTACTTCCTGCATTATATGGGTACTTAATATTATTGTATGCTCCTTTCCAAGATCCTTAATAACGTTCCTGACTTCAAGAATCTGATTCGGGTCAAGACCTACAGTAGGCTCGTCCAGTATTAACACCTCCGGATTGCCTATGAGGGCCTGGGCAACTCCCACCCTCT
>DAOOJC010000119.1:0-5446 GCA_035384905.1 Acetivibrio sp.
CATTTCAATAGCCCTTCTGCTATCTCCCTCCTCAAGCAGCATTAAACCCAAATCGTTATAGGCATCCCAATACCCAATATTCAATTCAGTTGCCTTAAACAAACATTTATAAGCCTCTTCATTATTCTGCATCTTCCAAAGAATAAACCCTTTGTTTGCATAAGCAGCAGCATTTTTGTCATCCAATTCAATTGACTTGTTGACACAACTTATTGCCCCGCTTCTATCCCCGGCATTCCACAGGGTCAATGCCTTATTGCTATAGACAGTACTGTTGTCCGGTTCCAACTCAATGGCACGGTCAAACATCTCAAGAGCTTCCTGATAATTTTTCATTTTGTCCAGAATAAGACCTCTTGTGTTATATTCATTTCCGGCTTTCAAGCCTAGCTCCATTGCCTTATCCAAATCTTCCAGAGCCGGCTGAAGCCTGTTCATTTTGTAATACAGAACTCCTCTGTCACTATAGCATTGTGCGTACTTGGAATCCAATTCGATAGCTTTGTTGTAACATTCCAGTGCTTCCTCAAATTTTGAAACGGCAAAAAGTACATTTCCCTTGGTTTTGTGAGCAACAGGAAACTGAGGATTCAGCTTAATTGACTTGTCCAGGCACTCCAAAGCTTCCTCGATCTTCCCCGTTTTGTACAGGGCCAGGCCTTTATTACTGTATGTTCTCTCCGACTCAGGATTTTTTTCCAATGCCTTATCAAAATAGTTTATTGCCTCTTCGTATTCACCTTTTTCAAGAAGGTTCTTACCTTTATTGTTATAGGATTCTGCACTGCTGCAGGATGTCAAAAGTATCAGCAGCAATAAGGTCACAGCTATAATAACCCTTTTTGACATCAATTTTTGCCCCCCAGGTAAATGCATATTTGCAGTTTATAAGCTATTGAACATATCTATTATTATAGCAGGATTTTCCTTCAGCATCAATTATATGGGCAGGAGTGGGTGTATTAAAAAAAGAGCCATATTTATGGCTCTCTTTTTAGTATGTTTTGTAAATAATTAACATTATTCTGCTTGTCTAACTTCTAAAATTCATTATGTTCCTCAATAACCATATTTATCTGCCTTTCACTCTGTTTTAATGCTTCCATGGTTTTATCGGGACTATATTCACCGTTAACTTGCATAACATTATCCCATACTTCAGACAATGCCATTTGTAAATACGATTCCATGAAAGGCCATGCCGGTATGGACGGATATTCTATCGCAAAGTTCATTTGATCGGCAAATACTTTTCTCAGCCTGTTGTCTTTTATCCATGGATCCTCATATGCTGATTTGACCACAGGCAGGTTTCCTGTCGTTTTACTGTATTCTACTTGGGCCTCTTTACCTGTCAGCCATTTTAAAAGTTCCACAGCTTCCTCCTTCTTGTCTGAGCTGTTGACAACTGCAAGTGAACTTCCACCAAGATATGCAAATCTACCCTTTGGACCTTTTGGAAGAATTGCAACTCCAATCTTGTCTATGAGTGCATTTTCATTATTGTTCTTATTTTTTTCCAATGTATTAATATTCCATGGACCCATAATAGAAATTGCATAATCACCGTTAATAAATGCTGTTTCTATGCTATTAGTGTCTTTTTCAAGAGCCTCTTTATCCATTAACCCCTCAAACGCCAGCTCTGAATAGAATTTAATTCCATCGAAAGTATCCTGGCTGCTAAGAGCTGATTTTGTGAAATCCAAATTGAGAAAACTCCCTCCTGCCCCGTAAATCCACGGTGCATAATTGTGAACAACATTCCAGTCGTTTTTACCCGGCATTCCCAGAGCAGACAATTTCTTGCCGTTGATCTCCACATTGTTCAGTTTTTTCAAGGCTTCTTTGAAGGAATCCCAAGTTTGAAAATCTTTTGTCGGATCAACCCCCGCCTTCTCGCATGCATCTATCCTGTAAAATAACGCTCTTGTATCTGCAAACCAAGGCACAGCAAACTTTCCCTTTTCCCTCGCAATTCCGGTTGAACCCAGTGTCTGAGGATGAAATTCATCCCAACTTATATCTTCCGTAATGTCTGCCAAAAGACCCCTATCGGAAAAAGTTGCTACCCACATGGTTCCAAGCTGGGTTATATCCGGTGCTTCTTCTCCCGTCAAAGATGCCTCCATTAATCTAGTCCACGCACTTCCCCAGTCTATTATCGAAACATTCAAACCTATGTCAGGATTATCCTGCAGAAAAGGGGATGCAGTCTTAATAAAATCCTCTATAGGTTGCTGAGAGTTTGGCATAATCCAAACATCAAGAACTGTTTCATACTTATTCCTTTCATTGTCTTCAATTGGATTGGATAAAATTTGTACGGTGTATGTATCCCCATCCCATCTGACATATTTCCCGAGAGCTTCACTCACAGCCCTTACAGGCAAGTATGTTGTTCCCTCATAGATAAACGGTTCAACCTTCCTGCCATTTCCATCCCTAGGATCAATCAATTTCCCGTCAACGACGATTTTAATGTCCTTATAATCAACGGTTATTGTTTTTCTCATAGACATGGTGTAAGCCGTTAGAGATGTAGCTATTATTGCTGTTGTAATCATTCCTGCAAGAAAGAATTTTGCTTTTTCAGAAAACTTCATTTGTATCTCACCTCAATTTCTCTATTATGTTAATATCCACATAATAAATATATCATACCAATTTATCCATTTCAAATAAATACTCCCAGACTTCACACTTATTTAATGCACCCTGTCATAATAAACACAGACTTTCTTTAAACTTTGGATATACACCGACAAATCTATACTCACTCGGCTGCCTTAAAGTTATATATAGGTTTTATAATATCTGTGATTTCAACGGTGTCCCTGACGTTTTCAATAATCTCGTCCATAGGCTTGTAAGCCATGGGAGATTCATCGATAGTCGACCTGTTGACCGTTGTTGAATAAATCCCTTCCATGGATTTTTTGAACTCACTGAGGGATATTACTTCCTTCGCTTTTGACCTGCTCATCAGCCTGCCTGCACCATGGGGTGCAGAAAAATTCCAATCCTTATTGCCTTTCCCGATGCAAATAAGGCTCCCGTCCCTCATATTAATGGGAATCAGGACTTTCTCCCCTTCTCGGGCTGAAATCGCACCTTTCCGAAGAATCATATTGTCAAGGTCGATATAGTTATGTATAGTGGTAAACTGCTCCTCAATTCTGAAGTCCATACGCCTAACAATTTCGTCCAAAATCGCCTTGCGGTTTAGTACCGCAAACTTTTGCACCAGTTTCATATCGGAAAGATAATTGTCAAAGGATATACCCTGGACATAGGCAAGATGTTTGCTGATGTTTGGAGGCTTAATCTTCTTTATCTCCTTTTGAATCTCTTTTTCCCGTCCTTCTTCCTTCATCTTTGCCACAAGCTCATTAATAATTTCACTTTGTGTCACCAGTTCCTTGTAGCCAAGTTCTTGATAGAATTTGGCAACCTGCTTCCCAAGATGCCGGCTTCCCGAATGTACAACTAGGTATAGATTACCATCCTTGTCCTTGTTTACCTCTATAAAGTGGTTGCCGCCCCCCAGCGTTCCGATGCTTAGCTTCGCCCGGTTTATATTAACATTCTTTTTGCATATGAGTTTTTCCAGATCGATGTTTTTAGCATAGGGATGCTCCTTTTGCCGAATATCAAAGCCTGCCGGGACATATTCATGGATGACCTTATCCAGCTTGCTCAGCTCAATATTTTTATTTTTAAGCTTTATGGTCTCCATTCCGCAGCCAATGTCCACACCCACCAGATTGGGAACAATTTTATCTCTAATTGTCATGGTTGTTCCAATGGTACATCCTGCACCGGCATGGGTATCCGGCATAATTCTTATTATGCTGTCTTGTGCAAATTCCTGGTTGCATAGTTCTATTATCTGTGCAATAGCATCTCCTTCTACATTGTCGGTAAAGACCTTAGCCGTATTGTATTTCCCTTTGATTTCTAGCATAACCCCCACCGTCTTTCAGTTTACTATTTATCTATTCTTTTTCTTATATAATTATTTGCAGCATACAACAGCATAAGTTATTTTTCAAATACTATCATATCTTTTTCCCCCGGTTCAACATATACATCTGCTGCAAAATGGTTATCATCTTCATCTATGGTAATTTTAGTGTGTTGATCATTTCACTTCGTGAAATCCCACTAAAAAGGAGCTACGCACTAATTGATCCGTGCCGTAGCCCCTTAACCTGCAATATTTGTCACGGAAGAACCGTCCCCCCGTGTCCCCCTTGTGTCAGATGCCGTTCTTCTCAGCCCAACTTGCAGCTTCCTTTACAGCCTGTTGATGGTTTGAATCCACACGGCTGGTTCCATGGGTTTTGCTGTTTAAGAAGTGGACATCAAAAACACCGTTCATGTTATTTCCTTTTACGGAATCAAGGTTATCCCCGCCTCCGTAACCTCCACTTCTGGATTTGACATATGTATTGGCCGGTGCACTGTCGACACCTGCATGAGGCATTCCAGCCATTGATGCGGCTAACTTACGCCCGTTTACTGTGAGAATTATCGGCCTTCTCTCCCAGTTCCAACTGCCGCCGTATATTTCAAGCATTATTTTTGTGTCGTTGGCGGTTAAAGTCTCACAGTCAGCATGGTTATAGCCATATGATCTCTTTATGTTGAATGTGCGTCCTGTCCTGATATCGTATACCTGTGCAGTTGCTCCTATACTAAATACATTCTCGGCATTACCGTACCATGAAATCATATAATCCTTGCTTCCAAGATTTCCCCTCGTTGCGGTTGATGTAACGCCTGTCCTTCCCATGAGTCTGTCAATGGTTGATAAAGTTTTAGGTCCTGCAATTCCATCCTGTTCAAGCCCATGCTTTGCCTGAAGTTTTTTCACCGCTTCTTTTGTCAGGTCTCCAAAATACCCTGTCGGGTTTACACTTAGATATCCCAGTGCCTTAAGGTCCTGCTGCAAAGATGTCACGCTGTTTCCGCTCATTCCCTCTTTTAATGAGGAACCTCCCGAAGACCGGGTGGCAGTCCTTTGATTAAGCAGGTTTTCAATAACCGAAAAAGTTTTCGGCCCCGCAATTCCATCCTTCTCGAGTCCTTGCTGGGCTTGAAGCTTAATTACCGCTTCTTTTGTTATGTTGCCGAAATACCCTGTGGGCTCTTCGTTAAAAAAACCCAGTGTCTTAAGGTCCTGTTGCAGTGATGTAACGTCATTTCCGCTCATCCCTTCCTTCAAAACACCCGAAGCAGCAAAAACAAGTGCAGAATTAACAGTCAGGCATACTATAAGGAAAGTCAGAACTGCTGCTAGCAACGCAGGCTTTTTCTTTTGCATTTACATTCGTCCCCCCTCTTCATCTTGGATTCAGCTTTTACTATATCCTTCACAATTGTAACAGTCGAGTAAACCCGGGGACTTTCACCCCGAGCTTCTCACAGAACCGTACGTGAT
>DAOOJC010000120.1:0-5422 GCA_035384905.1 Acetivibrio sp.
ATCCCAGCAATGTCCCCATTTGTATGACATTATATCGGTTTGAGGCTCAGTACTCCAAAATTCAATATAGGATTCAGCTTTATCAAGATAGCTCTCGTCATTAGTCGCAAGATAAATCCATGTAGCCGCCCATGTCAGCTCATCATAGAATCCGCTGTGGGATTTGTAGAAATTTGATGCCGCTGTATAACCCGCATCACTTCTTGTTTTATCTGCAAAGCTAAACAGTTCCTTTGCATGCTTTAAACACAGATTGGAATAACTGGAATCGGTGTCTTTAAAAACTATTGATGCCGCAGCCAAAGCTGCCGCCGTTTCTGCAGATACCGTTGAACCCGGTGAACCAAGATCCACTTTGAACACCGGCCTTTCCATGTGTATAACCTCGGCAGGACCCCACCACATATGGTCGGCATCTCCGTCTCCTACTTGATAGTAGTATACATCCGGCTCAGGATGACATTTAATAAAATAGTCGGTTGCCCATTTAATCTCATCCAAAATATATCCCAGTTGTCCGCTCTTAACAAAAGCTTCCTTTTCCTCATATACTGCCCACGCCAGCATTGCAGCAGTATATGCCATGGGCAGGTTGAACTTTACATGGTCACCGGCATCAAACCAACCGCCCGTCAGGTCAAGCCCCACGTCCTTACCGTCGTCAAGACAGGAATCCCCTCTCCAATTGTTCCTGATGGTAGGAGGAAGTTCTCCCGAACGCTGAAATTCATAGAACATTATGGCCTTTTGCAAAGCCTCTCCATAATTAAAATCAGGTTCTGCCGATATTGTAGTCCAAGGAGTCAACAGTGCAATCAGAAACGAAGCAACTAAAATAAGGCTTAAATACTTTTTCATTTTCTTCTATCTCCCCTTTATACAATCTTTCTCTGTATATATATTAATGCGTAAATACACCATATTTTTAATGGGTATGGCTTGGAAATCTCAAAAAAAATTATGTAATCCATAGCATAAAAACATTTATATTTTTTGTTTTAATTATACTGTAATTGTTATATACTTATATGTTGAACAATTAAGATAAATTTGAGGTGTTTATATGAATTTGAATAATTTTGATATTCCGGATAGTATAATATACCAGTATGCTTCGTCCAACGAGACCTATAAAAAGGGCTTATTGTATAATTCTAATCACAGGGTACTAAACTTTTATTTCAATCCGGAGAAAATGGCAGTAAGAGCAGTAGTAAGAGGTACACACGACTATGATGTTCATATATATTTTGATAATATCGGCAGAGTAAAACAGTATGAATGTGATTGTCCCGCTTACTACACTTATTACGGTGCCTGCAAGCATGTCGTTGCCGTAATGAAAAAAGCTCAAAGCGAGATAAAAAATTATATCCGCAAAAATAATCAGAATGAAGCCATAAACGATGTATTTTCCTTCTTTGACGGTTTGACAAGTCATAACCATAAGCAAGAAGTCCAGTTGGAAATAACCTATGATTTTCAAAGGGATTATCATAACAGATACATCTCTTCAATGGAATTTCGAATCGGTACCGGCAGGTTATACGTATTAAGAAACATAAAGGAGTTTCTTGCAAAAGTGTATGACAGCCAGCCCTTCGAGTTTGGAAAAAACTTCATCTTTGATCCTGCAAAACATGCTTTTTTGGGTGCTAATAAAGAAATAATCGATATTTTACTGGAAATTTACGAAAATGAAAAACTATTGGAGCAGAGGTTCCGTTACACTTACGAAGCCTCAGCCAGTTTGTTCTCCGGAAAAAAGCTAACACTGTCCACCCCTTATTTGCTTAGAATTTTTAAAGCTTTAGGGAATACTTCGTTCTATGCCAAAATCCTGGATAGTGGGGTCAATACTACTTCAATTGTTGAAGATGACCTTCCCCTTAATTTTTCGCTGTCACAGCAAAACAATAATATACTGTTTTCCCTGCAATCGGATACAATTGTAACGCCCCTTACGGAAAAAGGCATTTATTTTTACTGTGGCGGGAAAATATACCATCCATCTGAAAAACAGCAAAAATTATACCTTCCGTTTATTTCAAGGTTTTTTGACAAAAGAAACGGTGGCTTATATTTCCCAAATACCCATGCAGAACGGTTTGTATCGGAAGTTCTTCCCCATGTACGCAAAATAGGTTCTCTCAAGATGGATCCCGAAATTGAGAAAAAGCTGGTCAATGAAAACCTTGTTTCAAAGATTTATTTTGACAAATACAGAGACGGTATTTCCGCCGTTATTAATTTCCATTACGGCGAAAACACGGTAAACCCCTTTTCAAGTTTTAATAAAAACTATAAAAGCAGTGATAAAATTGTGCTTAGGGATGTTGAGTCCGAGAAGAACATTATTAGCCTTTTTGAGGCATCGGAGTTTGTTGTGGATAAAGACAGATTATACCTTGATGATGAGGAGAAAATATATGTGTTTGTCAATAACATTCTTCCCAAGCTGCAGGAATTGTCTGAGGTATATTATTCTGATGACTTTAAAAACATAAACGTAAAGTACCCCTCCGGCTTTTCGGGAGGAATAAGGCTTAATCAGGAATCAAACATACTGGAGTTTTCCTTTGAATATGAAGATATCAGTCATGAAGAGCTGGCTGACATTTTTTCCTCCATAAAGGAGAAAAAGAAATATTTCAGGCTCAAAGACGGTTCTTTTTTAGCTTTGGATACCCCTGAAATGGAAAGAATGAGTGACCTTATTGACAAGCTTGATATTACGGGAAAGGATCTCTCGAAAAAGGTTATTGAACTGCCCAAATACAGGGCAATGTATCTGGACAGCCTTTTAGAGGAATCAGAACTTATGGGGGTTGAAAGGGACACTAATTTTATCAGAATGGTTCAAAATATAAAACAGCCCGGAAGTTTGGACTTCGAAATTCCGGAAAAACTGAAAAATATCCTGAGGGACTACCAGAAAGTTGGATATAAGTGGCTTAAGACACTGTCGGCATATGGACTGTCCGGGATACTGGCCGATGACATGGGATTGGGTAAAACCCTTCAAATAATATCCTTTGTTCTCTCAGAAAAGGACAGTGCCAAAGGGCCTTCCCTTGTCGTCGCACCCACTTCCCTTATATACAACTGGCAAAACGAAGTTAAAAAGTTTGTTCCGGAGCTTAATGTTCTGGTTGTATCCGGATTGCCTTCAGAGAGAAAAGAACTGCTCCTGCAAGCCGGAAATGCCGACCTGGTGGTAACGTCCTACCCTTTATTGAGAAGGGACATAGGGTTATACAAGGATATAAAGTTCCAATACTGCTTCCTTGATGAAGCACAGCATATAAAGAACCCCAACACCCTTAATGCCAAAACCGTCAAACAGATTAAATCCGAAATGAATTTTGCTCTGACGGGTACACCCATTGAAAACTCCATAACAGAGCTGTGGTCTATTTTTGATTATGTAATGCCCGGGTATCTTCTTTCTCACCCGAAATTTGTTAAAAAATTTGAAGTCCCGATAATGAAGCATAATGATAAGAATGCCCTGAAGGACTTAAGTAAGCACATAAGCCCCTTTATTTTGAGAAGGCTTAAAAAAGATGTTTTAAGCGAGCTTCCCGATAAAATCGAAAGTAAATTGACCTGTGAAATGACCCCGGAACAAAAGAAAATTTATCTTGCATACCTGCAAAAATCCAAGAAAGAAATATCTTTGGAGCTTGAGTCCAGAGGTTTTGAGAAAAGCCATATAAAAATACTTGCTCTTCTGACAAGATTGCGGCAGATATGCTGCCACCCTTCAATGTTTATCGAAAACTTCAAGGGTGAAAGCGGAAAAATGCAGCTTTTGGAAGAAATACTATCCAGTGCTTTCGACAGCGGGCACAGGGTTCTGTTGTTTTCCCAGTTTACCGGTATGCTCGAAATAATAAAGCAATCCCTTAACAAACAGGGAATAGAATATTTTTACCTTGACGGCTCCACAAAAGCCCAAGACCGTTTGGAAATGGTGGATTCTTTCAACAGCGGTTCAAAAAACCTTTTCCTGATTTCTTTAAAGGCTGGTGGGACAGGCTTAAACCTTACCGGAGCGGATATGGTAATACACTTTGACCCATGGTGGAATCCTGCCGTTGAGGACCAGGCTTCTGACCGTGCCCATAGAATAGGGCAAAAAAATGTAGTCCAGATAATGAAGCTCATAACCCGGGGAACAATAGAGGATAAAATATTTGAGCTGCAGCAAAAGAAAAAGGAAATGATTGACTCGGTTATAAAGCCGGGGGAGACCCTTCTTTCAAAGATGACCGAAAGCGAGATAAGAGAGCTGTTTGAGCTATAGAAAATGAAGGTCTTAGAAAAAAAGAGGTTAGCCTTTATAAAAAAGACTAACCCATGTAAAGGGGGTCAAAATGTATTTTGTGAGGTCATTTATATTATTGACCCAATCCCCGGTTCATTATACATCTTTTTAAAAAAATTTTTCTGTTGTTTTAATTCTGTTTATTATCTCAGCCACTGAAGCTTCAATATCCATATCGGAGCAGTTGACTGTGATGTCGGCATATTTTTCGTAAAGAGGTACCCTCTCATTATATAGATCCATCAAAGTCTTATCTTTCTCCTTTGCAATTCCCCGGCTGGAAATATTGCTTATCCTCTTTTCTATTTCATCTAACCTTAGCTTTATATAAACAACAAAACCTTCTTTTTTTAAATGCTTCAAAGCAGCATCGCTGTAAATAATACTTCCTCCGGTGGCAATCACATGATTTCTTATATCCATAGAAACAGCAATTTCCTCCTCAACGGAAAGAAACCTCTTTATTCCATACTTATCAATTATATCCTGCAGAAACATGTTATACTTTTGCTGTATCAGCAAATCCGTATCTATAAAGGGCTTTTTCAAGGCTTTCGCCAAAAGAACCCCTATTGTACTTTTACCCGCTCCCGGCATACCTATCAGCACAATATTTGTTTTTTCCATAAAACAATCCACTCCCAAAAAAGATATGCATTCCTTTATATAATAGCACACATCTGTCAATAATATATACTGCCATAACTTTTACAATGCTCAAACAAAGGATAATTTCAAAAATATCAAGCCGAGAAGTAGGTAAGCCTAATTAATCCTAATCGGCAGCAATCCTATTTCACAAGCAAAAAGACCGGGAGGTAATAAAACATGGATCAGAACAAAAATGATGTAATAAATGGCGAATCCCTAAACATAGATGCCACCTTGGAAAAACTGTCAAGAGAGCTTAAAGCCGATGAAACTCTAATCCTTGACATTGGAAACAATGTTCTTGGGCAAACGGATACAATATATGACACATTGGTAACGAAGGGCTATGACGTGCGAAAATCCTTCAAGAACGGCAGAAACCAGATTCTCGTAAGCAAAAAGCATTAACTCCGCATAATAGCACAGGGGGACGGTTCTTCC
>DAOOJC010000121.1:0-5408 GCA_035384905.1 Acetivibrio sp.
AAATCACCCATTTCCTCTGCTAATGTAGGCTGATATCCTACTGCGGAAGGCATACGTCCTAACAAGGTAGAAACCTCGCTGCCTGCCTGTACAAAGCGGTAAATGTTATCAATAAATAACAGCACGTCTTTTTGCTCACAATCTCTAAAATACTCCGCCATCGTCAATGCAGAAAGTCCTACCCTCATTCTAACACCGGGGGATTCATTCATTTCTCCGAATACTAGTGCGGTTTTGTCTGCTACTCCGCTTTCGTGCATTTCTCTCCAAAGATCATTTCCTTCACGGCTTCGTTCTCCAATGCCGACAAAAATAGAATAGCCTCCATGTTTCATGGCAACGTTGTGGATGAGTTCCTGAATTAAAATTGTCTTGCCGACACCAGCACCTCCAAACAGACCAATTTTTCCGCCTTTTGGGTAAGGTTCCAGTAAGTCGATAACTTTAATTCCCGTTTCTAAAATTTCAGTCGATGGATGCTGCCTTTCAAACAAAGGTGCTTTTCTATGAATTTCCCATCGGGTTTCTGTTTCTGAAATAGGATGACCGCCGTCAATAACCTCTCCCAGTACATTAAATATCCGTCCCAAGGTGCATTTTCCTACCGGAACACGAACACCACTACCGGTTGCCGTTACCTCCATGTTGCGTGCAAGATTTTCGCTTTCATTGAGCATAATACATCGGACTGTATCTCTCCCCACGTGTTGTGCCACTTCCATAATACGCACTTCACCGTTGACAGTAACAGCAAGGGCTTCTCTTTTTTTAGGTAAATGCCCATGCTCAAATTCTACATCTATAACTGAACCGGATATTTGTACAATTTTCCCTATATTCACGGCTGTAACATCTCCTTTTTACGCTTTATTTTCTGTGCTTTTGCACCAGATGTCACTTCCGTTATTTCTTGTGTGATAGCCGCCTGGCGCATCTGATTATATTGAAGGATGAGAGACTCAACAATCTTTTCCGCATTTTTGTTCGCCGAGCTCATTGCCATCATGCGGGCACTTTGCTCACTGCAAAAACTACCAACCAGAGCACTGTAAATAAAACCGGATAACCAGCATTTTACCACGTTATCTACAACAGCCTCAACCGAAGGATAAAATTCAAAAGGTGCAGAGACCTCTGCCTCAATCTTGTTCTTTGTAAAAGATGTAGACTGCATTCGGTGAAAAGGTAAAAGTCGGGTGGATATCACTTTTGTAGTCAGACTGTTTTTGAGATCACTGTAAACTACAAAAATTTTGTCCAGTTCTCCTTTATCAAACAAATCCAAAAGTATAGCACTAATTTCTCTGGCCCTGTTCATTGTTGGATTTTGAGCCGAATATAAAAAATTTTTCACAACAGGCATTTGCTGGCGTGAAAAGAATCGCCGTCCATATTCCCCAACAACATAAAGTTTGGTGTCCGGATGTTCAGATATAAGCTTTTGGGCTTCTTTGATTACACCTTTGTTGTACGAGCCTACTAATCCCCTGTCTGCAGTAATTACCAAAACACCGTAAGTTCCGTCGGGGGCTTCACTTCCATCTGCTGGGTAGAAATATCTGCTTTCCAAATTCTCCACAGTTCGGAATATTCGTTTTATTTCACTGTGCAATGCATCAGAATACGGTCTTGTAGAGTCTAATTCCTTTTTTGCTTTTTTCATCTTAGCAGAAGCAATCATGTACATGGCGTTTGTAATTTTCCTTGTGTCATGAATACTTTTAATTCGGTTTTTGATTTCTTTGGCATTTAAAATCATCTATTCATCACCGCCATCACGTACCTGACTTGGATATTCCCTTGCAAGCCTCACAATATCTTCTTTGATTTCCTCGTTAAATTCTCCGGTTTCAATTTTCCTGATTATATACGGTGCCTGTTGTTCAATATAACTGATCAATCCATACTTAAATCCCTTGATCTCTGCGGGAGGAATACCCTGCATTACATGGTTTAATGCTGCTACCAGGATAATAATCTGTTCATGCTGTTTCATTGGCCGATGTTTTTCTTGTCGCAGCACCTGCATAAGACTATGACCGTAGTCCAGTTGCCGTCTTGTAGCGTCATCCAAATCGCTGGCAAACTGCATAAAGACTTCCATCTCTTGGTACTGTGCCAACTCCAGGCGGAGGGTTCCTACAGCCGATTTCATTGCTCTTGTCTGTGCATCGCCCCCTACACGGGAAACGGAAAGACCAATGTTTACAGCCGGACGCTGACCGGAAAAAAACAAACCGCTTTCCAAAAATATTTGTCCGTCTGTAATAGAGATAATGTTCGTTGGTATGTAAGCCGAAATATCACCCGCCTGTGTTTCCACAATAGGAAGTGCAGTCATACTGCCTCCGCCCTTTTCATCGGAAAGCTGTGCCGAACGCTCTAATAAACGGGAATGAAGATAAAAAACATCCCCGGGATAGGCTTCACGCCCTGGAGAACGTTCGAGCAAAAGACTTAAAGAACGGTATGAAGTAGCATGTTTCGTCAAATCATCATAAACAATCAGTACATGCTGGCCTTTATTCATAAAGTATTCTCCCAATGCACAGCCCGCATAAGGTGCAATATACTGAAGGGGTGCCGGATCGCTTGCAGATGCATTAACCACAATTGTATATTCCATTGCACCATGTTGACGAAGGGTATTCACCGTTCGTGCAACGGAACTTGCCTTTTGACCGATTGCCACATAAATGCAAATAATATTTTTGCCCTTTTGATTAAGTATAGTATCCAGTGCAATTGTGGTCTTTCCTGTCTCACGGTCACCGATAATAAGTTCACGCTGCCCATAACCAATGGGAAACAAAGAGTCAATTGCCAAAATTCCTGTTTCCAAGGGTTTATTAACAGGTTTGCGGTCAATAATTCCGGGAGCAGGTGATTCAATTGGACGATAGCCATTTGCTTCGATTGGTTCCTTCCCATCGATAGGATTGCCTAATGCATCAATTACACGTCCCTTAAAGCCATCACCCACTGGCATTCCTGCGGTCCTTCCAGTCCTTCTCACCGTGCTGCCTTCAACAACGCTTTGGTCATCATCAAATAGTATACACTCAGTTACGTCACGTTTTAGTTCCAGAACCATTCCTCGAACACCGGAGGAAAAAATCACAATCTCTTGATAAGCAGCATTGCTAAGACCGCTTATAGTAGCAATACCATCACCAACCGACAATACCGTTCCTACTTCCTGCTCCAGTACTTTCGGGGTCCAGCCTTTTATAGTATCTTTCATTAGGGGAATAATATTGCCGTTTTCGACTGAGAGTTGAGTTATTTTCTCTTTCAGCTGCTGTAACCTTCCTACTAAACTCCAATCATATATAGATTCTAGTTTCCAATTGCCAGCAGTGCTATCACCGTCTACCGTTCCAATTTCCAGGCGAAAGCCTTGAGCTAACTCCCCATCCTCTTTCCACAAAAGCGTAATATCTTTATTATATTTATTTTTTAAAAAGCTTATCAGCTGTTGTCTTTGTGTATCGCTTGGGGCCTCAGCACTATACAGTATCGCCTCAACCCTTATGTTTTTATTGTCTATCGCAATTTCACTCCTTTTTTACAGCGTCTAGAAATTGGTCAAGCGTTCCCGATGCTGATTGGGTAAGTAATTTTTCCGTAGCAGAAATCACCATTTGGGCTACCTCCTGCTGAGCTTCTTTTAAAATTCTAGCACGTTCCTGCTGTGCGGCTTCCCGGGCATCTGCAAGTAATTTTTCAGCCTGCTCTTTAGCATTTTGCAATAGTTTGTCAGCCTCTTCCTGTGCTTCCTGTACAGCACGTGCCTTTCTTTCTTTAACGGTTGCTTCGGCATCCCCCATGTGCTTCTCATAGGATATCTTCAAATCGTCGGCTTGCTTTAATTTATCTTGTGCATCGCTGTCCAGTTTGTTATAATACCCTGATCTTTCTTTCATAAAGTTCTTAATTGGGTTATACAGCAACAAATACAATCCTAAAGTTAGAATCGAAAAGTTTAGTAGATGTAAAAGTATCTGCTGCCAATCAATGTTTAAAGGGATATTCATCTATTTCACTCCCTACAGTACAAATATAATCATAATGGCAATAACTAAAACATAAATAATAGCTGTTTCTATGAATACAAGTCCTAAAAGTAAAGTAGTTCTAATACTTCCTTCTGCCTCAGGCTGACGTGCAATACTTTCTGATGATTTTGAAATTGCAATTCCCATAGCTATTGCAGCAGCTGCAGCACCAAGACCGATGGCCACAGCAGCAGAAATTGCTTTAATACTTATAGAGTCCATTGCTTGCCCGGCCACTGCTTGTTCTTCAGCAGGAGCAGCAAGTACAAAAGTAGAAACCGAAATTACAATCAAAAACACCAAAAGACAGAATAAAGCCATTCTTCGAAAACCTGAATTATTAATTTTCCTTTTACCAGTGTTTCTGGTATGGGGCAATATTAAATTTGAAATTTTCTTTGTTCCATCATTTATAACATTCACAAGATTACTAATTGTCATTACCTCCTAACAGCAGGCGTATGCCCGTATATTTCTTTTTTTCGCGGTTCGGATACCTCTCCGTAAGAAGATGCCGTAAGCATAACTAATACATATGATTGGATTACAGCATGCAGCAAAGTGAATAATATACCTACTATAGCCGGCAAAACAAAGCTAAGCCGCAAATAATAATAAACCAATTCGGTTACCAACACACCGCTGAGCATTGATCCAAACAGACGAAAGCTCATAGACAGAGGCATCGAAAAATCTTTCAATGAAGTTCCCAGCCCTCTAAGACCATTTGCCGATATACCCCCGAACAAAATAATAAGATACGATAGGCACCCTAAGGCAATTGCCCCATTTATGTCCGATAACGGTGCCGGGAGAGTAGTGGAGTGACCCATTGTGGTTATTGCCTGAAAGCCAAACAGCTCAAACAAGGTTCCAAAAAAGATATACATGCCTGCACCAAAAATATAGGCACCCAAAAACCCATTACGATGCGGGCTGTTTGTTTTGGCAAATCTATCAAACAAACCAACTATCTCTTCCAATATCAGTTGGAACTTTCCGGGAATATATTTGAATCTGGGAATGGCAAACAATCGGATAAACAGTGCTGCGGTTAACAAGATTACGGAAATAACAACTGCTGATATAAGGCCCGGATTAACATCCATTATTCCAAAAAGGCTTATTTTATTTGCATCATGCAGTACTGCATCTCGCATCATTTCTTTAACAGTTTCATA
Source organism: Acetivibrio sp. (assembly GCA_035384905.1). Lineage (GTDB taxonomy): Bacteria > Bacillota > Clostridia > Acetivibrionales > Acetivibrionaceae > Hungateiclostridium. Next base: position 5,240 of record DAOOJC010000121.1, read on the forward strand.
CTTTTCATCCGGTTTGTTTGTCAATATAACTCCCACAAACAAGACTAATATAACACATAACCATCCGGCAATAATTTTTGCCTTTTTATTATTAATCTGAGGTAACCTCCCTTCTTTTAAAACTCCTTTTCATTTTCCGTAAAAGGACTTGTAAAAACTATCATAATTC
>DAOOJC010000122.1:0-5378 GCA_035384905.1 Acetivibrio sp.
TAAATTATACTATATAGTTTATGTCCCAAAAAGCCAAATACATTAATATTAGTTAATTTTGTTAATGTATGTATATACTATCCTGCGGAGTACCATTTTGGGCTTGGTTGTCCAATGTGATTTCACCGTTTTTATATACAATATCCGAATTAAAAGTAACCGTACGATAAGCACCGCAAGGATGACATAGCCGGCTGTAATGCTCATGTTTAATACCTTTAAAAACAGCATCTCCATGTTCATCCCTCCTTATGGGCATCAATCAAGCGTTTTATCTCTTCGACATCCTTTTCCGAAAGGGTTTTACCGCCAAGAAACGATGCAAGAAACTTTGGAAGTGAACCGTCAAAAGTTCTTTCAACAAAGTACTCGCTCTCGTACGCCTGAACCTTTTCCATAGGTATGACAGAGGTTACAATGGTATCCTCATTTTTTAAAAATCCCTTCTCGCACATCTTTCGAAGTACAGTATATGTGGTCGATTTTTTCCAACCAAGCTTCCCGGCACACAAGGTTACAAGCTTCCCCGATGCCACAGGCTCATTCTCCCATACCACCTGCATAAACCGATAGTCGCTTTCGCAAAGCTTCAGATCTCCCATCCTTATCCCTCCCCTGCAGTCTATAATAATAAACCACATTTTTAGTTTATCACTATAGACCAAATTTATCAATAGAAAACCTTCTCTTTTGGGTAGAAAATGTCTTTAGCATTAATTTTTCAACATGACAGGAAGACATTAGATTATCAGAGATTTGTGGGAAAATATCTTTATTATTATTCTTTCTTGGAGCTGAATTTAACTATAAACTCACTGCCTTTTCCTTCTTCGCTTTTAAGTTCGATCCTTGCACCATGCTGCATTACAATATGTTTAACTATTGCAAGGCCAAGTCCTGTGCCGCCAAGCAATTTTGACCTGCTTTTATCCACACGGTAAAATCTCTCAAAAATACGTTCCTGATGTTCATGGGGTATTCCGATTCCCGTGTCTTTTACAGACAAAAAGACCACCCCGTTTTTCATATTTACCGTAACATAAACCTCTCCATATTTTACATTGTATTTTATGGCGTTTTCGCAAAGATTATAAACCAATTCCTCTATCATTATCCGATTTCCATATATAGTCTGATGTGTCCCCCTAAGCTTAATTGTAACCTTGTGTTCTCTGCTTGTTGCTTTCAAATTATCAACACATGCTCGGGCAATGTCAAACAAATCAATATCGGCATATTCGGCTTCCCCTGCCCCCCCATCCAGCTCAGAAAGTCTTATGATATCGTTGATTAATGTAAGGAGGCGGTTGGCATTCCTGTGAATCTCTCCGGCAAACCTGAGCGTTTCATCCTTCTTTGCCATTCCGTTTTCAATGAGTTGTGCATAACCCAGAATTGAAGTCAACGGTGTTTTCAATTCATGGGATACGTTGGCTGAAAACTCCTGTCTTATATTCGCAGCCTTCATAATTTCATTGTGCTGTTTTCTTATCGTGTCTGCAAAAGGTTTTAATTCTTCATAGGCAGGTTCCATATCATTATCGTTTAAATGTGCCGCCATAACTTCAATGGGTTCAACAAGTCTTTTCGTAAGAACATCCGATAAAACAGCACACATAATAAACAATAGGATTATGATTACTATTGTGAGAGGAAGAGCCCTTCTTATAACAGCCCATATGTTTCCGGCCGATTTGGATACCCTGAGTACCTTGCCGTTGTCGAGCAGTTTTGCATAATAAAACTGATTATGCATTAAAGTCTCTGATCTTCTTACGGATTCTCCTTCGCCCTTTTCCAGAGCCCTCAAAACTTCCGGTCTTTTGGCGTGATTGGACATTGAAACGGTGTCTTCATGAGTGTCATACACAACTACGCCTTCAGAACTCACCAGTGTTATTCTAACGCCCTTTACTTTCAAATCAGGATAATCAAGACCACTTTCATTAAAATCATAGAATTCTTCAAGCAAGTCCGCGTATCCTTTTAAATCTTCGATAACCTGTCGCTTAAAAAGTTCATTAAATACTGCGGTCAAAAAAATCAGCATTGAAATAATAGCTATTGCAGTTATCATAATAAGCTGGCTATTAATCTTCCTCTTCAATTTTGTACCCCACGTTTCTAACCGTTTTTATCATGTCGCCAAACTTTCCAAGCTTCTTTCTTAATGTCTTTACATGCATATCAACAGTCCTCGTCTCACCGACGTAATCTGTTTCCCAAATCCTGTTCATGATATTTTCCCTCGTAAGTACGATACCCGCATTGCACACAAAAAGCTTAAGCAATTCAAATTCTTTGTATGTAAGGTTACAAGGCTTATCCTTTATATATGCCACTCTCTTGTCATTATCCACAGAAATTGCACCAAGTCTTAAAAACATACCGTATGATGCTTCACTACGCCTTAAAACTGCCTTTACTCTGGCAACAAACTCCATCACACCAAAGGGCTTTGTAATATAATCATCAGCACCGTTTTCCAGGCCCTTAACCTTATCCATCTCTGTTGTCCTGGCTGTAAGCATAATCACCGGTACTTTTTTCGTTTCTGACTTTGAACGAAGTTTCTTTAACACTTCAATCCCGTCCTCATCAGGCAGCATAATATCAAGAATAACCAGGGACGGTATCATATCCTCCAGTGCCTTGTAAAAATCTTTCACTGTGGTATATCCCTTCACTTGATAACCGCTGTTTTTAAGGGCATAGATTTCTATTTCCCGTATATTCTCATCGTCCTCCAAAACATATATCAACGACATAGCCTTTCCCCATTCAAATAAATATCATCTATATTATACCAAATCGGATACGTTAAATATATGCGAAGAAAATTGTTCCAGCCTTAAATAGTATGCACCCTTTACATGCCTTCTTATAATAAACTGTGGGATCAATCTGAAAGAACATATTTATTTTTGTACTTGTTGAATTCATTGTAATACGTGCTGCCCTCCCCTTTAGGGATTGATGCAGCATACCCATGGGTTTCAAGGCTTTCCTGATTTATCTGTATCATGGAAAGTGCTATATTGCTGCAGTGAGCAGCCACCCTTTGAAAACTTGTGATAATATCTGTAAGGATAAATCCCTTTTTAATAGTACATTTGCCGTTTTTGAGCCGCTTTATATGCCTTTCTTTAATCTCTATCTGAATAAGTTCTATTACTTCATTCAACGGCTGTATACTATTGGCAATGTCATTATCCTCTTTATCAAGAATATCAACTGTACTGCTGCATATTTGCATAACGGCCTGACTTATGACCTCCAGTTCTTGCAGGGCTTTCTTTGAAAAATCCTTGCCTTTTTCGGTTATCTCCTTTGCTGATTTGGCTATCGATACGGCATGGTCCGAAATACGCTCTAAGTCATTTATGGAGTGCAAAAGAAATGACATGCCCTTAGAATCTTCTTCCATAAGATGCCTTGTACTGAGCTTAACCAAATAGCTTCCGATAATATCCTCATATTCATCAACCAATTTTTCCTTGTCCTCAACCTCTTTATAAGCACCTTCATCATAACTCCATATAAGACCGATTGCCCTTTCAAGGGCTTCCTTTGTTATCCCCGCCATTTCCAGTACCGCTCTTCTGCATTGCGTGACTGCAAACCCCGGCATCTCCAAAAATCTTGCGTCAAGAGCTTTGAGAGCTTCAGGCATATCCTGTGTCTTCTCCCCTGAATCTTCTTTTTTATCATCTCGTATTGTCAGTTCAGATAACTTTATAAGATATGAACTGAACGGGAATAACACCAATGTAGCGAAAACATTAAATGTAGTATGAATTACAGCAATTCCCATTTGATTTGCACTGTCGTTTAAGAAAGCAAAGGGTGACAAAAAGTTGATGGAATAAAACAAAGACATAAACAAGACGATTCCTATCAAGTTAAAATACAAATGAATACCGGAAGCCCTCTTGGCATTCTTATTCGCACCTATTGATGAAAGGATCGCTGTAATACATGTACCAACATTCTGTCCCATAATTACCGGTATTGCAGTTGAATAACTTACCACTCCAGTGGTACAAAGAGCCTGCAAAATACCGATAGAAGCCGACGAAGACTGAATTATGGCCGTAAGACTCGCTCCAACTATCATACCCAACACAGGATTTGAGAACATTGTCAGCAGTGATGTAAACTCCGGTATGTCTTTTAGAGGTGAAACTGCATCCGACATCATCTCCATTCCAAACATAAGAACGGAAAAACCCAATAGAATATTTCCGAGTTGCTTTTTCTTATCGCTTTTAGCTGAAAACAACAGTATTACTCCTATTGCAGCCAATATCGGAGAAAAGGAAGAAGGCTTTAACATCTTAATTAAAACATTTTCACTTTCAATTCCTGTGAGGCTAAGTATCCATGGTGTTACAGTAGTTCCAACATTAGCCCCCATAATGACTCCAACCGCTTGAGAAAGTTTCATGATGCCTGAGTTTACAAATCCAACCACCATTACCGTGGTCGCTGATGATGATTGAATAACTGCCGTAACCCCAAGTCCCAACAACACGCCTTTAAGCCGGTTTGATGTAAGCTTTGCGAGAATACTCTCAAGCTTTCCCCCTGACAGATTGGTAAGCCCGTCCCCCAACACATGCATTCCGTATAGGAAAAGAGCAAGTCCACCTATCAACGTAAGGACACCAAAAATATCCATAAATCCACTCCCCTTGTAACACTTATACATATTATATAAAATAAATAAATTGCATTGATAACATCGCTCTGTTACATTATCATAATAACACACCCATGTAAATTTCATAGGACATCTGCGTAAAATATATGTAAAATTTTCTGTTCGGCTTTTCTTCTTTCCATTTCAATGTTGATACTCAACTTTTTTCAAGGTTCTGCACCATAAACAAGCTTTCCGGAAACGTACAATGTAATTTTGTCCCAATCGATATAGTCCGATGCCGATGAATTAAAAGAATAATGGCTTGTCTGGTTATAATTTGACCAATCATCCTTGGAAAACCTCGTCTGCACTTCAACGCTTTGTCCCGGTTCGAGGGTCCCCGCTCCATCGGTAAATCCAACCTCAAGATAGGTATCTGCACCCGTTTTGGGAGATGAGAGCTTGATAAAGTTCCCGGTAACATTCGAATTTCCCGCACTGCTCCAATCGCACCAGAAATTTTGTGTATTGCCTCCATCAATTTTATAGTAGTATCTGATTTTTACATCCGATAGTTTTATAGGCTTTGTATCGTTGTTTGTTATTTTGAATTTTGGGTTGATGCTGTTTGATGTAGCCCCGGCATTTCCATTGGCATACTGTATCGAAACCGTGCCTTTACTGCTCTGTACTTTATTCTTTGTACTGTTTTGACCGCCAAGGCCGCCGGATT
>DAOOJC010000123.1:0-5362 GCA_035384905.1 Acetivibrio sp.
TTTTTCTTTTGAAATGAAATGATGTAGAAACCACAACAGCATCAAGATGTTGTTGTGGTTTATTATATCACACACTATATATTGTGTCAATAAGAAATAATTATTCAGGAAATATTATATTCAGATTTGCGAAAGCTTACCTGCAAGCTTTACCGCAGCATAGGCATCCTCCGAATATCCATCGGCACCTATTTCTTTTGCATACTCGGCATTAACCACTGCTCCGCCGATCATTATTTTTGCATCAAGACCTTCTTTTTTGGCAAGATCTACAACTTCCTTCATCTCAAGCATTGTTGTTGTCATAAGTGCAGAAAGTCCAATTATTGAGGCTTTTGTTTCCTTTGCCTTTGATATTATTTCCCCGGCAGCTACATCCTTGCCCAGGTCATACACCTCAAAACCATAGTTTCTGAGCATCAGCCCCACTATATTCTTTCCTATGTCGTGTATATCCCCCTTAACCGTAGCCAGAACTACCCGAACCTTTTTTTTGCCATCCCCATCTGCATCTTTTGTAAGAAGGGGTTCTATTATTCCAAAGGCCGTTTTCATGGTTTCGGCACTTTGAATCAATTGGGGCAGAAAATACTCCTTTTTGTCATAAAGATCCCCCACATGAGTAATTGCAGGAATCAAATATTTATCAACAATATGGGAAGGCTCGGCTCCTTCTTTCAATGCAATATCGATATATTGCACCACACTCTCCCGGTCGCCCTTAACAACCGCACCATAGATTCTATCAACGGTGCTGACCGTTTCTTCCTTTTGGTGAGCAGCAGGCTTTTGTTCCTTTTGACCTGCAAAATACTCTATGTATTTTTTGCTGTTTTTGTCCTTTATCTTTAAAACGTCCGATGCCATCTTTATATTCATCAGAGTATCACCCGACGGATTCATAATTGCCATAGTAAGGCCCCGTCCGATGGCCATGGCAAGAAAGGCCGAATTGATCCATTTCCTTTCGGGCATACCGAAGGACACATTTGAAAGTCCCACTATCGTTCCGCAACCGAAAGCATTGCTGCACCAGTCTATGACCTTTAAGGTTTCAATGGCTGCCTTCTGGTCAGCAGATACGGTCATAACAAGTCCGTCCACAACAAAATCGTTTTTTGTATAACCGAATCCTGCGGCTTGGTTATACACCCTCTCGACTATCTCATACCTTTCCTGTGATGTCTCAGGAACTCCCTCATCGCTCAAAGGCAGAAGAATAAACATTGCTCCGTACTTTGCAGTTATCGGCAGCAGCTTTTCCAGCTTAACCCTTTCGGCAGATATGGAATTTATAAGTGCACGTCCGGGATACACCCTCAGTGCCGCCTCCAAAACCTCTGGTGAGGACGAATCAAGGCAAAGAGGTGCATCGGTCATGACTGACAGTTCCTCCACCACCCTAAGCATGGTTTTCTTCTCATCTATTCCCGGCATTCCAACGTTTACATCCAGCACGCTGGCCCCATTTTCCACCTGTTCCCGGGCAAATTGCTTTATCAAAGACGTCATGCCCTGCCTTAATTCCTCTTGAAGCATTTTTTTACCTGATGGGTTTATCCTTTCTCCCACTACCACAACCGGTTCATCTGCATCTACAAAAACCGTTTTGCGTGCAGAAGCAACGGCACATATTTTTTTCGGCATTGGAGCTATTGGCTTTAATCCGCTAATATTCTTTCGAATCTGTTCAATGTACAGGGGCGACGTACCGCAGCATCCACCCAAAAGATTTACTCCGGCTTCAACAAACTCTTTAACATAGCTTCCGAATTCTTCGACATCCATGTCAAACTGTGTCTTACCGTTGACCAGCTTGGGAAGTCCGGCATTGGGCTTTGCTAAAAGCGGAACCTTTGCATAAGGCTTCATAGCCCGTATTATTTTTATCATATCCCCAGGTCCGGTGGAACAGTTGCATCCCACTACATCTGCACCAAGGTTTTGCAGAATCATCAGTGCCGTCACAGGATCGGTACCTGTAAGGGTTCTCCCACCTTGATCATAAGTCATACTAACGCATACCGGAAGGTCACAGCTCTCTTTAACGGCAATCAATGCTGCCCTTGCCTCCTGAATATCCATCATTGTCTCTATTACAAAAAAGTCAACACCGCCTTCTAAAAGGCCTTTTACCTGTTCCTTAAAAATATTGACCGCATCTTCAAAGGGCAAGTCTCCAAAGGGTCTGACAAATTGACCCATAGGCCCTATATCGCCGGCAACAAGTCCATTTTCTCCGACAGCCTGCCTTGAAAGCAGTGCCTGCTTTCTGTTTATTTCGACCGTCCTGTCACCCAATCCGAATTCGGAAAGTTTTATTCTGCTGCCCCCCAATGTGCATGTATATACAACATTAGACCCTGCTTGTATGTATTCTTTCTGTGTATCCACGATCACATCTGGATTTTCAATTGCCCACATCTCCGGACAAACTCCCTGGGGCATCCCCCTCTTTTGAAGCTCTGTCCCTGTAGCACCGTCAAGTATCAATATATTTTCTTTTAATAACTGAAATAAATCCTTTTTATCCATTAGATTCAACCCCTTCCACACCTGCAATGGCTATAACAGACTTCTCCGGAATCAGCATAAACCTTTCTGTAATCCTAAGTCCCAGCCTGCCTAGATCCAATATGTCAAAAATAATCTTCTGGTTTGTAAGAGGAAGGTCTCCATACCCGGGACTGTATCTCATCCCGGTAAGTTTTTTCCCTTCTCTTCTAATCAATTTATTTATAAAATCAACCATCCAATCAAGGGCAGCATCCGCAGTTTCCGATGCAACGGCATCCAAAACAAGCCCAAATGCGGCATCATTGTTTTCCACCTCATCATGAATCCTGTCCACAATATCCTTTCCTACCGTAGCTGCCATCAAAACCACTTCCATGCTGTTTTGAAGAAGCTTTGCAAGGCTTTTGCTCTTAAGAACGGCACCATTTTCCAGTTCAACCGACTCATCATCCCGCTTTATTATGCTAAGCCTTGAAAAAACCCCTTTTGTGTTGCACAGCATCAATCCCATATCTATGTTGGCTTTTAGTTTCTTTTTATAATCCTCATCCAAAACCGTTTTGGTTTTCCTGTAGCCCAATCTTGTGAGAATCATACCGTTATCGGGAACTGCCGGTATGTGTTCAAAATATTTTAATTTGCCATACTGTTCCAAAGCCATAAAATCACCGCTCATCATTATCAGTATTTCCATTATATATGAAAGCAAAAAAAAATCAACCGATTAATTAAGTCCATAATTGAAAAGATGCAATATGTAAAATGGAAATTAAAATGAACAGAGCTTTTGTGTTCCATGCATTTCTTGCAGCTTATTCACTACATTATCCATTATTCTCATCTATTCTAGGGAATATATGAGTAAGTCCCTTTTGTCTTCTATTTTGTAATTATGATGTATCCTTATTTTTTTATCCTTAGGAATAATCCACATCAGTACATTTTTGCTGTTGTCGACTATGTTTTGTAATGACTTGTCATACTTTATCAGGGTTTCTACACCAATTCCAATTAATAATAGCTTATTGCTGTCGATATTGGCAATTAACTCATTTTTAATCTTGTCATAAACAAATTTATTCCTCTCGTCTATAACATCATTATCTAAAAATGATATTCCATCCGTATTTAACCAAATACACATCTCATAAATATCTGTGTCTGCTTTGAAAATATAATAGCCGCATTTAAACTCATTTGCTGTAAAATGAGCTAATATTATTTTGTTATCAGACATCAGTTCATCAAAATCAATCGTATCTTCATTAAATTTTAATACTTGACGGTTAGAATAGGACCAATCATCAATTACCTCAATTTCATTTAAAATTACCCGATAGCCATAATCTTCTATTCGGTTAATAATTCTGCTAAAAGGGATGATATCTTTATAATACATTGTTAATTCCACGACAGCTCCCATTTTTCAATCTCTCCTTTTTGTGCAGCATTTCGTACTATTTATCTTTAAAATCATCATAGTAAAAATCAGTCAATGGCTTATTTAACTCATTTCTAACAATGTTTTTCAATTCATCAAGTTCCATATTACTGAGCTTTCCAACAAGTAATCCAATCAAAATACCTGTGGCTTTTGCAAAAATGACTTGATTAGAGCCGAAATTGCCATAAGCACCAACACTAAAGGTTAAAATCCCGGAAGGTATACTGTATAAATTTCTAAATACTTTTATTGTTGTATTTAAAACGGTTTGGGCATATTCCTTTGGAATTCCTGATTGAACATTGTCGGAAGGAAGTGCTAATGAATCACTGATCTTTTCGGAATCTTCAGAAGTATTAATATAGATCTCCAATTTGCCAGTGTCTTTATATATGTATTCAACACCCAAAAGAGCATAATATCTTGGAGCAGCAAACAGCTCTACTGCAACAGATTGGTCATTTTTAACAATACTATCTGAAGCTTTCAATGCAGAGCTCAATACTTCAACAGCATTATGTTTTGCTACCGAAAACTCCTCAAGCCAAATTCTACATTTCTTTAAATTTCCTATGTTATCAATGTTTATCATCGTCTTAACTTATTTCCTCAGATTTAATTAAATTACCGTTCTCATCATACTCTTCGGTTTTTATTAAACGTCCAAGATTATCATAGTATGTTTTCCATGACACTTCCACTCTTCCGTTTTGATCATATTGAATTCCTTTAATATTTACAATTTTGTGCTCTTTTCTATATTTTTCATCATCTATCTCAACAATTCCTTGATCATACCAGTCATTTAGATCTAACTGTTTGACAATCTTTTCATTATCATTATTTGTAATTTCAATAACAATACAATTTTTCATAACGTAATCTCCCTACTCTCTATAATAAAAATCAAACCAATTCCACTTCTCTAAAAGAATATCCAGTAAACTTATTTGACTGAAAAATATTTTTAAACTTGTCAGAAACAAAAAATCTTTGCTTATACTCCTTTAATCGAATTATGTCATATCCTTCAAGATTTTTCTTTTTCAATACAAATTTTCTTACACCTGCTATTTTCCCTCTGACATTCGGGTTGGGAAAATCCTCGCTAAATCGGTCAAAAACAGACTTTTCCTCGTCAAAAGCTTCAATAAAATTGAGCATATTGGCAATGCAAAATCCATCTAAGCAAACTCCGTTAAATTTAATAACTTGTATCGGTAAGTACTGTATTCCTCTGATTTCATTGATATCAAGTGCCGTGATAAGACGTGGTGAATAAATAGGCAGCATCAGGTAATTTTGAAGAGCGTCATCAGGATCCCCATCATTTCTTCCCTTTTTTACGCGAAAATATACATTGTCTTTCCAATCATTGATAAATATACCTTGTTTAAAAAT
>DAOOJC010000124.1:0-5338 GCA_035384905.1 Acetivibrio sp.
TGCTTAACTTTACTAAGCATCTTAAGTTTGTGAAAGAAAATGGAAAGTACTATATAGTATGTGACTATCCGGAAAAGCCTGAAGGCTACGACTGGCATTTAGGAATAAAAATATTTAACAAGGATGGTTCGTATGAGTCATATAATCATTTAACCCGTGTACCAGGCTGTCAAATACCCAAAGAAGGTTCCTTTAAGAAAGAAGCTATTGGTATCAGTAATATAAGCAATGTTAGATCTATTAGTATAAGTATTTCACTTAATCACCCACAATCAGGCAATACGGGTTTGTTGGATATACTCTTTTACCCTGATGGCTCAAAAAAGAGATGTGAATTTGTACCGGAATCGGGATTATATAAAAATGAGAGTTACACAGATACTTTTGACTTTAACAAAATGTTTCAATGGAACTAATCTTCTAAACTCAGATTGAACTTCAAATTATCCAAAATCCTTAATCATTCAAAAATCAAAAAAGAGTTCCCCTATATCAATTTATTAAAGGGAACTCTTTACTATTATAAAGACCATTCTATAATGGCTTAATCAATTTCACTTCTATTCTACATAGCTTATGCTTGTGTCAATTCCGATTGTACTGGTCGCACTGTCCCAAGTTACGCCAATATCAAAAGCTTTGGTTATATCTCTTAACTTGAAATAATTGTTGCCGTTGATGTTATAAGCAGTCAGGAATATTTCTTTGCCGTCTTTATAAATCTTCGAAGTGGTCGGAATTGCAACCTTTGCTGTACCGTCTCCCTTAGCCAGCTCACCGCCTGACGGGGTGTATGGTTTATTTGAGATTAGGTTGATTGCATTGTTTACTCCGTCCCAGGTAACTTCAAAATTCTTCTCTGTATTGTTTACGGCCAGTGCTATATCCCTTAGCTTGAAGTAGTTGTAGCCGTCTATGTTATAAGCTTCAAACTCGACAACTTTGCCGTTTACCAATACCTTAGAAGTTGTTGGGTTAACGTTTACATTATTTAAATCTTTAGGAACCTGAGTTTCAGGCTCTTCAGGAACAGGATTTTCAAGTTCTTCAGGAGCAGGATCTTCAGACAGCTTATCACCTATATGCACACAAAAGATACCTGCAGAACTAGGAAAAACAAATCCATCATCTCTAACAACAAAAATGTATTTACCCGGTTCGATTAAGGTAGCAGTTGTACCATCTGCATACAACCAATCTTCCGGTGGCTGGGTATAAACTTGTTTATCTTCAAAATCATAAAGGTATTCACCAAAGGAATAATATTTGGGCTCAAAGGTATACTTTACGCTATCTCCCTTATAGCTAAAATAAAAAGTTCTCATTGCTAATTTTGCAGTAACAACTACCGGTGCAACATCTGCATAATATGTAGGAACACCGCCATTGTCATTGTAATATTCTATAATATCTTTGATTGTTATCTCTCTATACTCTTCATAACCATAATCAACTATCATGTCAAGGGTTTCAGCATCATCAAAATACTCTGCTGCTTCCGTTTCACTCAATATAACATTTTTCTTTGAAGAGATGTTTGTCAAATCAACTTCAATGCTTCCTTTGTAATTCGAATCGCTATACCCTCCATAAAATGTTTCAGTTGTAGCTGCAAAGGCTGTTGCTGTAAGTACATTCAAAAGTACCACGACTACTGCAATCAGTGAAAAACGTTTTCTCATTTAATCCTCTCCTTTATGGTTTATTGGCAATATTATGTAGACAATAATATTTATCGACATATATCGACTTATTAATAACCATAATATTATATTATGTAAATCAAGAATGCTTAGAGAACCCTAAAGAAAGCACAAAGGCATGAGTCACAAGGTCCGTCAGGTCCTTCATGATCATGCCGGTGATTTGCTTGGAATAATATTTTAATGCCTTAAACCGAAGTGTTTATTTAAGCGAATCCTTTCAATAAGAGCACAATACTTGTCCGCTAAAGATACGATCAAAGCCTCTTTGCTTTTAGGAATTTTCGTAATATTCAGAGGCCACATATAACTGCGTATTGCCTCCTGCTCTTTTTCAGGAATACCGAAATGTCCTTCTGTGTTATCACTTGCAACATCAGAATCATCTGAATTCTGTATTTTGCGGGAAACATCGGCATTATTCCAGTCATGGTGAGATATATCGTGAAGCATTGCTGCTTCAATAAGCTCCTTTTCATCCGCGTTAAGATGCAGTTTTTTATTTATAAGATAACTGATCCATGCAACATTTTCACAGTGTTCCAGTGTAGTGGTTGAACCATGCTGAATAGACTCACCCATCTTTCTTACTTCATCGGATTTATAATAATCTTTTATGAGATCGTCAAACCGCTTTTCACGAATTTGCTTTGCTATTCGGTTTTTGCGCCCCGAAAGCTTAAAAACCGCAATACGCTGAATTGCTTTATTGTATAAAGAGTTTCGATAGCCGTAAACCCTGTCAACTATATTAGTCATATGATTTTGAAATTCTTCATCTATTGAAGCAACATAGTTCTCAAAATCCGTCAGTGACGATATTGTTAATGTAGTATCTATCGATATAATTGAAACAAGTATAATTGCCAGAAAATTTAATAAAGGCTCAGACATAGAATTAATTCCACTATCCGCCCAGGGTATCAGAACTTTCATCACCAGTATTGAACCAAAACCAAAGGCAACAGACGTAGGCACGCTTGTCCTTCCGTTGATGTTCAGAGGAAGATCGCTATAATCCCACCATCTTGCCTTAAACAGTTTTTCAAGAGCCCATGATGTGGGATATTCCAAAATCATGCTTATAACAAAGCCAAGTATAAGTATCGCCCACCATTCAATATTCGGCAGATTACCGGCTTTTATCGAGTCATATATGAAAAAGCCCATCAATGACCCAAATCCGTAGATCGGGCAAATCGGTCCGTAAAGAAAACCACGGTTAGCCCACTTACACTCTTGTATGGTGCAATATATACTTTCCCAAAGCCAGCCGAGAAAACTGAAAAGGAAAAAGGCGACAATATACCTATTCAATTAATCACTTCCTTCCGTTTTTTCATTTTAATACATCCCAGAAAAGTTAGATTTGCTTAGATTTATAAATATACTCAATCATCGACATATTATTTAACAGCATTATGTATATTCAAAATTATATCAGAAATCACGATATTTTCAACGTTCCGTTTTGCATAGTTATGAATAAAAAAGTGGGATAAAAGCAAGAAATCCCAGCATAATCAAGAGTATCCTTCTTGCTATGCCGGGATTAAAGCAGTCTTTCAGTGTCTATATACTTGTTTTTGTAGCATCTTCCGTTAAAATAAAAATTTGAATATTATAAATTTGCCGCTGTTTTAAATTTTACGGCACTTCAGTACATAATATGCGGATAGGTGTATACTTTTCCGGCATAATTTATCATAACAATTTCACCGTCATCGGCAGAAACGACATACTCCGGGTTTATCGGAATCTTCCCTCCGCCATGAGGTGAATCAATCACGAATTTCGGAACGGCATATCCGGAAATATAACCGGTCAAGCTTTTTATAATCTCAATCCCTTTTTCGACCTCGGTCCGAAAGTGTCCCAGCCCTTGACTTAAATCACATTGATATAGATAATACGGCCTGACACGAATTTTCACCAACTTTAAGAGAAGCTCCTTCATGGTCTCCGTATTATCATTGATTCCCCTAAGAAGAACGCTTTGGTTACCCAACGGAATACCTGCATCCACAATATCGGTGCAGGCTTTTATGGAAGCAGGAGTAATCTCTTTGGGATGGTTAAAATGGGTATTAATCCAAATGGGCTGGTATTTCTTTAGCATTGCTAAAAGCTCAGGTGTGATACGCATAGGCAGAACAACCGGCACTCTTGTTCCTATTCGAATGACCTCCACATGGCCGATCTTTCTTAGCTTAGAGATTATTTTCTCCAGCTTTTCATCATCCAGTGTCAGCGGATCTCCTCCGGATATAAGCACATCCCTTATTGCCTTGTTCTTTGCTATATAATCCACTGCTGCATCGATCTCTTTATCACCGATTGCATAATCTTCCTCTCCTACGGTCCGTCTCCTGGTACAATGCCGGCAATACATGGAGCACATATGGGTAACTAAAAACAGCACCCTGTCCGGGTAGCGGTGCACAATGTTTTTCACCGGACTGTCCCGGTCCTCATCCAGTGGATCTGCCAGTTCATAGGAAAGTACATTTATTTCGTTTATCGTCGGAACTGCCTGCATCCGGATAGGACATTTCGGATCCACAGGATCCATCAAGGATGCATAGTACGGTGTGATCGCCATTCGAAAATTATTTAAACAAAAGGATATATCCTGTTTTTCTTTCTCGCTTAGGTGAATTACCTTTTCCAACTGTTCTACGGTTGTGATTCTGTTTCTAAACTGCCATTTCCAATCGTACCATTCGGTACTATAAGGCTCCGGTTCCAGAGATGTTTCAATGCTTTCTTCCATTTTTATTATCCCCCTAAATTAATCTATATAAGATTTCATGCCGTATCTTTTCAGAGCACTTTTCAGCACATTCCATACCAAAGAGTTATAGTCCATTCCGTTGAATTCCGCTATCATCGGAAAATCACTATAACCCGGTGCCAATCCGGGTAAGGGATTAATCTCAATAAAATAAAGCTTCCCTTGTGGAGAAAGGAGAAAATCGATTCTCGCAAAATCCCTGCAGCACAAAGCTTCATAGATTTTTCTTGCAGCATTTGTCATCTCAGCTTCTGTTTCTTTACTAATATTCGCAGGGCATTCATACCGGATAAATTCTTTATAATTTCTTTTTACGTTATAGCTATAAATGTTATATTGATTGACCTGATTCACGTAGCATATTTCCATCGGAGAAAATACATGAATATCACTGCCGTTTCCGAATATACCCACGGTAAATTCACGGCCGCTGATGAATTCCTCAACCAACATGTCCTGTTTGTACAGGCTTATGTTCTTTAGCGCCAGTTTCTCCAGTTCTCTGCGGTTGGTAACCACCGCAACATCGGATATTCCTTTGCTGGAACCTTCCGCATTGGGCTTAACAATCGCAGGGAAATAAAACCTTCCGGTCAATTGATTTTGATCTTTGGTAATGATTCGATACTTCGGTGTTTTAATACCGTACGTAGAAAGGATTCTCTTTGTCAATGCCTTGTCCAGTGCAATGCACAAGGTTGTTTCATCAGATCCCGTATAAGGGATTTTATAAAAATTAAGCAAAGCAGGCACTTGTGCTTCACGGCCTCTTCCGCAAATTCCTTCCGCTATGTTAAAGATAATGTCGGGCTTATTCTCCAAAAGCTTCACCGGCAGTTCC
>DAOOJC010000125.1:0-5332 GCA_035384905.1 Acetivibrio sp.
CTCGGATGTACCTGGGATGGCGCCCTTGAACGATATTTGCAGTGGCATCCTGAAATCAAAAAAATAGTATTCGCCTTGGACAATGACTACCTTGCTAAAGATAAAGACGGATGTTATAGAAACTGGGGTCAGATGGCTGCAATGAAATGGTGTGATAAATACAGCGAAAAAGGCTACGAAGTAGCAATCCACAGACCGCATCTCAAAGACTTTAACCAGGATCTGATTGAAAACCGTAAAGGAAGAACTGTAGCTGAGCTTGACGCCATGCGTGAAGATGAACTGAAAGCCGAATTTGAAAAGGATGCCGTTGATGAGCCGAATGAGGAACTTGACATGGAGGAGGTTGAACCATGAACTTTCTTTTCATCAGTATGAAACCTTCCCTTTTGGGAAGCCCCGAACCTAAAGGGGAAAGGGTTTAATCCCTTCCCTTTTGAGGTAAGGCAGGAATAGTGGGGTTCCCACCCCACGAGAAAACAGCTTACCGGCAGTGCCGGTAACGGGGTTCTTGCAATATTAACAGTCACCCAATGGGGTGACAAGCGGAAAGGAGGAGTATTGTGAAAGATAAACCTAAAAGCAACACTCCAAAAACTCAGAAAAGGTCAGTGGTTTTTTCTACCGATACTTTAGAACAGATTGAAAAGCTGGCAATAAAGAAGAATGTATTTGCTTCTGATATTATCAGAGAATTTGTGGAGAAAGGATTGGCAGTCAATGGATATGAAGAAAACATAGATATGATAACCGCCATCATTCATCAGGAAATTGAAACTTCAATTAAATCACTGGCTAACCGTCTTGCAGGAATGATTAACAGACTTACAATTATTTCAGCCGCAGGATACTATGCAAATATCGCCATTATATCGGACTTGATTGATAAAGACAGATACTCTTCTTTTGAAAAAATCGAAAAGCTGGCAAGAAAACGTGCTTTAGTTTACGCCAATATGAAAAGTGCTGATGCAATCGCAGTCTTTATGGATGATGAAGAAATGAAGAAAGCAATTGCAGAAGTTAAGGGAGGAACAGCTGCTTATGTCGATTTTGATGTATAAGCAGAGATTTCGTCCTCCAAATTATAAAAAAACACCCAAATGCAATTATGCCCATATCCGATATATTGCCACTCGCCCTGGAGCATCAAAGAATGAGGGCATGCGTCACGGGTTGTTTGGCAAACTTTATCCCGGTAACTTGGTAGAGTTTGAAACCTGGCAAGAGATAGCAAGAGAAGTGCGGGAGCTGTCATATAAAAAGGTTAATATATTTAGAAGCGTCATTTCATTTACGCCGCAAACAGCAGCCGAATTGAGTTTGAAAGATTATAAGGCGTGGGAGGATTACATTGAGAAGCATATTGCGATTCTTGCTCAAAAAAATGGCATCAGTCTTAAAAATCTGTCCTGGGTTTGTGCACATCATAATGAAGTCAGTCATCCTCATATCCATGTAGTCTTCTGGGACAAAAACCAAAAGACTATGAAGAATTTTGTTAAGCCGGAAGTAGCCGACAGCATTCGTATACAGCTTATAAAGGAAACCTTTGCAGATAAAATTGCGGATTATTGCAGAGCTAAGGAAAACAGTAAATCAGCACTGAAAGAAACTACAGATCAACTGGTAAAAGACTTTGATGACTATATGAAATCCATTTACCCTAAGGAATATAAATACTTAAAAGAACTTGTAGGGAAAATTGATGAAGATGATTTAGCAGCCATTCCGCTTGATGGAGTATTGAACGGTATCAATCTATCTCCATTATCGGTCCGTCTGTTTCAGCTTAAAGACATAATGCCGAAAAAGGGAAGGCTTTATTATCAACTGCTTCCGAAAGAAGTTAAAGAGGCAATTGATGAACTGATAGCTGATTTAAAACAAAGTGTTCCCTACATTAAAGATTTAATAGATGAATATGCAGAGATAAAGTCAAAGCTTGCCATGCTTTATGATACAGACCCTGAAAACATCAACAAGCACAAAGATAAGGCAGTAGATGAAATGGACAAACTGATTGCCAATAAAGTGCTTGGTGTTGTCAAAACAATATTAAATAAGGAGCGTGAGCTTTCAAATGTAGAATTTACAGAAGCCAGAAAAATTTATTATACCGAACAGATGGTTTATGAAATCTTGATTATGCTGGAACAAAACACATCAGATTTAAACATGGACTATGATGATGCAGAAAAAGCAATGAGTACAGAGCTGTCGAAAAGGGCGAAAAAAGAACTATATCTTAATAACAAGGACAAGAGTATGGAGAAATAAGTTTTCCATATCCTTTTTGATTAACAGGAAAGGAAAATGATAAAATGCCTGACTAAAACAATATCAATATCCTGAATGAAAGGGTGATAATTTTGGTTTCAAAAAAGCAATTATACAGCGAACTTTTTAAGCGGTTAAAAAAGGTACAGCTAACTATTAAAGAACCTGAAATATCCGATGTAACAGCAGAAATTTTTAACGATACCGGAGGACTGGTAGCCGTTATAACCGCAGATGACAGGCTGATATATAGTGGATGCCAATGTGAAAGTGCCAATATTATAGTGGAAATTGCTTCGGACTTAAAAAAGCAGTTTAATCTTTCCTCAGACTTGCCTGTTAAGCCGATAGGGAATCTGCCAAACGGGTATATGAAGCTTTATGAAGTTGGAGACATTGTAATGGGCTGCCGGTTGTCCCCTCTGATTGGTTATGAGTATGCTACCCGGAAAAAAGGAATGGACTATGACAAGTCGGAAGTCTATTACTATGCTCGGCAGTTTTTATGTTTTAAAGAAGCACAACAGGATTTTGCAGAAAGATGTGGCTTTATAGAAAAACAGCAAAAAGTCAAAAGGGATAACCTGTTTTCCAATGCCGAACTTTCACTTCTGCTATCTTGCTGTATCGAACGTGTAAAGTTAGATGCTGCACTTACATCAGAGGTAGAGAAAGCTATAGGCGATGTTATCTCCAAAATTGAGCAGATTTTGCCTGCCCCACCGACAGATAGTGAACAGGATATTGAAAGCGAGAATGTGAGGTGCTTTCGATGAGAAAATTTAGTAACGAATTGTATCGGGCATTTTTAGGACGAGCGTACACACTTGGATATACTGTGGTTGAATTTGAAACTGTCGGCCAACCTGTGGAATTTTACAAAGGCAGAGAATATATTTGTTCTTTGATGCCGGATGGTGAAATTCATTATAAAGATAACACAGCAGTTCGTGATGATGTATTCCGATTATCAGAATTATTTTATTCCATGAAACATGCTTACGATCTTTATGAAAAAGCTGAAAATCTGCCGTTTGATAGTGTGAAAAATTACAAGGTGCTTTGTGAGTTTGGAAATTTTCTTTTGGCAGCAATGATGGATAATAACGATCAGTTGAGGTTCGTAACGTGGAGGTATTCGTATAACCGTGACAGTGTAGCTTATGGACACTACTTTGACACCGACTATGACGGAGCAAGGCAGGATTTTGCAGTACGTGCCGGTTTGATTGATGAGAAAAAACTGTTCAAAGAAAATGAACTGGTAACTTTATATGAAGCATGTATTTTCAGGGGCAGAAATGACAGAGAAATCAGCTTTGATGATGAAAAGAGGTTGATGAATGTAATGAACAGGATTCAAGAAAATATTCCGAATTTGTCATTGGACTGCCATGAGCAAAATCATGAAGCAGAGAGCGAATTGGATAGATAAATTTAAATAAACGGAGGAAATTGAATATGAAAAATACATTAAAACGGGCGATGGCAATTGTTACTGCTATCGCTCTTATTTTAACCCTTTTTGGCGGTGCTGCTTATGCTGCTTTTAAAGTATTCCCCGATGCAGCGAATCATTGGGCAAGAGAAACAATTGAAAAGCTATCACAGGAAGGCATTGTAAACGGATATCCTGACGGTACGGTTCGCCCGGATGCGACTATTACCCGCAGTGAATTTGTAAGTTTGCTGACATATAGCTTAAAGTTGGAGGGTTATACCCACACCGGCCCCGATACCTTTGATGATACGGACAAACATTGGGCAGAGAGTTTCATTGAAGCTCTTGTCAAAAACAAAGTAATCGCAAAAGAAGATTACGGAAAAGATTTTAAGCCTGACCAGCCTATCAGCCGTATGGAAATGATCCGCATGATGGTACGTTCCATAGGCAAAGCAGATATGGCTAAGATCATGACAGGAGATACGCCTTTTGTTGATGAGGGTCAAATTACTAAAGAAGATAAGGGATATATCAATGTAGCGGAAAAGTATGGTTTGTCCTATGGTTATCCCGATAAGACCGTGCGTCCGATGGCGTACAGTACCAGAGCGGAAGCCTTTGCGATGATTCTGCGTCGCTTTGCGGCTATGGAGCGTATCTCACAAGAACAGGCAGACAACAATAAAGAGCAGGAAAACACCAAGCCGGATGAGAAGTCAAATCGCAGTAATAGCGGTGGTGGCAGCGCAAGCTATCCGGCGGCAAAGGTAGAAATCTCACTGCCAAATTATAGCCATATCGATACACCGTTTGAGGTAAAGACAACTTTAAGCCATGTGAAAAATCTTGAGTGGACAATTCAAAAGAAAGATACAGAGTCACTTGCAACAGATGTTTTGGAAGGAACACTCAACAAGGATGGCGGTAAGATTTGCATTAAAGAGGCGGGAGATTATAAAATTACGGCCACAGCAACCAATCAGGGCAACAGAAAATACACTTTCAGCAAGGAAATCAAAATTTATCCTGTACCAGATATAAGTATAGTTCTTGACGACAAGACGCATATCGATAAAGAGGTTGAAGTCAAAGCGGTAGTGAAAGATAACAAAACTGTAACATGGCGTCTTTACAAGGACGGAAAGCAAGTAAAATGGAGTGAATATATTGAGGGCAATCTGAATAATGATAGTGGTTCTATCAGCTTCAAAGAAAGCGGCAAGTATTCCCTTGTGGCCGCCGTCATTGATGAAACGAACCGAGAATTTACAGGAAAAGGCGATATTGAGATCTATCCTGTACCACAGTTGACACTAAATATGCCAAAAACAGCACATACCGACTCAACGGTAAACGTAACAGTAGAAAGCAAGAATTTAGGAAATCTTAATATTGTCTGGCAGCTTGAAAAGGATGGGAAGCAGGTTAGTTTAAAGGACTGTATCAATGGAAATCTTACCAATGAAGGCGGCAATATTCAATTCAAAGAAAAAGGCCAGTATACTCTTAGAGCCGTTGTTATTGACATAACGGGCAGAAGATTTGAAGCTGCTGCGCCTATTACTGTTTTTCCTGTGGCGAGCTTTGCCTTTTCCTTCTTTTTCGGTA
>DAOOJC010000126.1:0-5313 GCA_035384905.1 Acetivibrio sp.
TTAAGAATATACAGGATTTACTTTTGGAATTATATTACTTCATGCGATAGCCCTGGTGATGGTATGAAAAGACCTATTGTATGCTGGTTTGAGGGTACGAAAACAAAGCCTAAGAAACGTTATCCTTAAGCTTTATTAATATTATTAAGCTTGAATAAATACAATTATTTTCTTTTTTTATTCTTTGTTTTTATACTTTCAAGCTTTTTATTTGCAGAACGCACCATTAAAAAATATGAAAGAGCCAGGAAAGCAATTGCTGCTACTAAATAAATAATTGTTTGTGCCAAACTAGACATATTGTATCTATCACCTCCACTGATAATTGAAATTTTACCACACATCAAAATTTTTATCAATAGCCCTGTTGCGGCTTGGGTGTACGATTTTTAATTATCACTGATAAAATCCGGATATTTAAGAAAAACTATATTAGTTGGAAGAAAGCAAATTTAATTTACAATATGCTTTCGATGTTTTATAAAAAGTTGACGGTGGAGATTTGAGTGAGAACAACAGTAATCCTTGGTGCTGGTTTTTCCAAGAATTCCGGACTCCCTGTGCAGAAAGAAATACCTGCTTTATTGATAAAAGAAAATGCTGAAGACAATTTTGAAAATGCTGTATCCGGTGTGTTAAGAAGGTTTATGGAGGATGTATTTTGTTATGGGAAAGAGATATACCCCCAACTGGATGATTTGCTTACATGCCTTGATATATCCATAAGTTCGGGGCATCATCTGGGAATAAAGTATTCTACTGAACACCTATGGGCTATTAAAAGGTTTTTGGTATATAGGGTATTTTCCATTTTGGAAGGAAGCTTCAGGTATTCCTGCGGTATAGACAGGTTAGTTAGATTCTTCGTTCAAGAGAGGCCTCAGGACACAGGTTTTTTGGTACTAAACTGGGATACCGTTCTGGAAAGATATTTTGCCGGGATTAATAACGACATTGCTGTTGATTATTGCAACAATGGCAGAAATTTAACGGGTGATGAAGATGGCACAGGAAAAAAGAAAATAAAAACAATTAAGGTTCATGGGTCGTCTAACTGGCTTTATTGTGACAATTGCAGGACATTGTTAAATGATATGGATTGCAGTGTAAAACCGATTAGAAAGGCCGGATTCAGGAAAGAAGATTTTGATTTGTTTGATGAAATGAAGGGCATCGTGAATGAAAATGAGCTTTCAATAGGTACAGTATGTAATATATGCGAAGATAATGTATCGGCACATATAGCAACCCAGTGTTATAGAAGATCCTTTAGAAAGAGTACTTTTCCGCTGGTATGGAGCGAAGCCGAAAAAATGCTTGCGGATTCCGAAAAGTGGGTTTTCATAGGATATTCTTTGCCCCAGGCAGACTATGAATTCAAGCATCTGCTTAAAATATCCGAGCACAAGCTTGCACATAAAAAGAGCAAAGGACTTTCTATTGATGTTGTTTTGCTTGACAGTGACAATGCAATTGAAAATTATAAGTGCTTTTTTGGAGACAGAGTAAAAAGAATTTTCAATGGCGGAATAGAAGAATATATCAATTACTTGTCTTTTTTTCATAAAAAGCCTTAATTATTTATGAAAATAATGCTATAATACCATTTAATAAAACTGTAAGGAGAATGGAATTGAATATAAATATTAATAATGCTAAACATGAGATTACAGCTGTAAAAACTGACCAATACCCAAAAAGTGATAAGCCGGAGATTGCTTTTGTGGGGAGGTCTAATGTGGGTAAATCCTCACTCATCAATTCAATGCTAAACAGAAAAAATTTGGCAAGAGTTGCAGCAACTCCAGGGAAAACAAGGGTTATAAACTTTTATAATGTTGATAATATATTATATTTTGTGGATCTGCCCGGTTATGGCTTTGCAAAGGTATCAAAGGCGGAAAAGGAATCCTGGGGCTTTGTTGTGGAAACCTATTTGAAGTCAAGAAAACAACTTAAGCTGGTGGTTTTGCTTGTGGACATCAGGCATTCTCCAACTGATGATGACATACTTATGCACGAATGGCTTAAAAGCAATGGCATACCTTATTTGATTGTATCCACTAAGCTTGACAAGGTTCCCCGTTCGAAAACAGCGGAAAGGGTCTGTGACATAAGAAAGGTACTGGGAAATTGTGATAACGTAAAAGTGATACCTTTTTCATCGGAAACGAAGCAGGGGAGAGACGAGCTTTGGAAGGAAATCAAGCTGCAGCTGGGGTGTGAAGTCAATCAATAGCCGGACTTATTTTGAAATATGTTGAAATTTGCATGTGGTTTAAAGGAGAAGTATTGAGTGATATAGAAATTATATTAATATGATTATTTAATGTATAATAGTAACTGAGAATAAGGGTGGGGTTGAATGAATCAAAAAGTGAAGTTTATTTTGAAGATTATACTGACGCTTGTAGGAACGTTTATCGGTATAATATTGACGTTGAAGCTTTCGGTTTATGTCGCTCCCTTTATAATTGCTTTTGTTATTTCTTCCATAATCGAACCATTAATCAGGTTTTTAATGAAAAAGGCCAAATTCCCCAGGAGGCTTGCGGCAATAGTTTCTTTGCTTTTGGTTTTATCGGTTATATCAGTGCTGATGCTGTTATTTTTTTCAAGGCTTTATAACGAAGTTGTGAGCCTTACAAATGAACGGCCGCAGTATTTAATTGAAATATACCAGAATGTATCGGCATTCATAAGAAGAAGTTTTGATGCTTATTTAAATCTTCCCGACGATATTACATCCTATATCACCAACATGATTTCAAACCTTTCCCAATCCGTATCGAAAGTATTTGATCCCTTTATAAAAGGTCTTTATAATGCAGCAATTTCGATTCCTCAGGTAATTATATTTATACTTGTTACGGTTCTGGCAACCTACTTTTTTTCCAGTGACAGAGACAGAATATATGAGTCTATTAAGCATAATGTTCCGGAGTTTATACTCGAAAAAGCAATAAGCATAAAAGATAACATATTTATGGCGTTTTTTGGCTATATAAGGGCTCAGCTCATTTTAATGTCTATTACGTTTACGGAACTGTCTATAGGGTTTGCTATTATAGGAATAAGGCGATTTCTTCTGTTGGCATTGGTTATAAGCTTTATTGATGCATTTCCAGTACTGGGCACAGGCGGTGTGTTGGTTCCATGGGCGATATATGAGTTTATAACCAGAGATTTCAGAATGGGCATATCCCTTATTATATTGTATGTGATAGTACTGGTAATAAGGCAGATGATAGAACCGAAGATACTCGGACAACAAATAGGGCTGCATCCTTTAATTACACTGATGGCAATGTATTTGGGGACACAGTTTTATGGAATAGTGGGTTTTATTTTAGGTCCCATTATCGTACTATTGTTTAAGAATACAGTATCCGGATTTATTAAGCAAAAAAGTATCAAAGAGATAATAAATGAGTTCAATAATAAATAGTGTGTATATTATTTTATTTGAGAAGGGAAAAATGTAATAGACATTGTGAAGTAAGCCAGAGAGCCTGTTAATACAACAAAGGAAGGGAGAGTATACAACCTTCTCGAAGCAAGTTCTCCCTGGCACGCAAGGAGTATCTACAGGCTCAAACTTTTAAAGCTTAATTTAGAAATATATTTCTTTATGCATCGGGTTTAAGCTCTTTCCCCAATTTTTTGATTGCCTTTTTTTCAATTCGTGAAACATAGGATCTGGATATGCCCAGCATTTTTGCTATTTCTCTTTGGGTTTTGCTTGTGCCGTTAATAAGTCCGTACCGAAGCTCCAGAACCAACTTTTCTCTTTTTTTTAATACATCCTTCATTTTGTTATACAGGCGTTTAATCTGCATCTTTAGCTCAACTTCTTCTACTATTGATTCCGACTCATTTCCAATAACATCAATAAGTGTTATTTCGTTTCCGTCACGGTCTATGCCTATGGGATCCTGAAGTGAAACTTCGCTCTGCATTTTTTTATTGGATCGGATCTGCATCAAAATTTGGTTTTCAATGCATCTTGCTGCGTAGGTAACCAGTCTTGTGCCTTTTTCGTGGTTGAAGGTAGCAATAGCCTTTATTAGCCCTATAGTGCCAATGGAGATAAGGTCATCGCACTCATTTGAGGTAGAGTTATATTTCTTGACAATATGTGCTACCAGCCTCAGGTTTCTTTCAATAAGAATATTTCTTGCTTCTTCATCTCCTTCCCTAAGACGCTGTAAATAGTATTGCTCCTCTTCATGGGTTAATGGCTGGGGAAAGGAATTAACATTAGAAATATATCCCAAAAGAAAGAATATATTATTAATTATATCTATAAGAGAAGAAAAAAGTAAGCCAAGCAAGATAAGGCACCTCCATAAATAGGCTACCTTATAATTATATGCTGCACTTGGAATACTGGTGCAAGTACTATTAATAACCCATTATCAAAATATTTTTTGCAATTTCTTCGAAAATCGGGGCTGCTATACTCCCGCCGCTTTTTCCGTTTTCAATAAAAACAGAAACTGAGTATTTTGGATCCAACCTGGGAAAATATCCCGCAAACCATGCATGTACAACTTTGCTTCCGTTTATGTACTGGCCTGTTTCCGCACTTCCGGTTTTTCCGCCGGCACCGCCATACTCGCCGAGATTGGCTCTGGTTCCTGTGCCGCTTACCGTTACTTCCTCCATAAGCTGCTTAATGCTGTCGCATACGTTTTTTTCGATAATTCTTTGACCTTCGTTTTTCCTTATAATTTTAACCGGGTTTCCCTCCGAATCGATAATGGAATCCACAATATTAACCTTATTTTTTATACCTCCGTTTGCGATGGTTGCTACCATATCGGCAACCTGTAGGGGAGTTGCCATAACATCACCCTGGCCTATGGCTATGTTTGCAGTATCCCCGTAAGTTAAATATTTCGAAGGATCCGGGAGGTTGCCCGGGGACTCGCTGATTCCTTGGGCATCAATCCCTGTTACACTTCCAAGACCGAATTTTTTCGCTGTATCTATAATGGCATCAGGCCCTATCCTGATTCCCAATTCAATAAAATATGGGTTACAGGAGGAGGCAAAGGCTTCATGGAGGTCTATTAAACCGTGCCCGCCCCTGGCATAGGCCGAACACCTGAATTCTTTGTCTCCTAAGGTTACATACCCGGGGCAGAAATAGTACATAGAGGGGTCTATTTTTTTACTGTAGGCACTTGCAAGATCAATGATCTTGAATATGGACCCGAGGTTGTAGGAGGCGACAGCACGGTTAAAAAGTTCATTGTCAGGACTTTCAAGATACCTGGCAACCTCATTGGGATCAAAATCCGGCTTGCT
>DAOOJC010000127.1:0-5303 GCA_035384905.1 Acetivibrio sp.
AATAATAAATAAGATTTAATAAATAAGAATTATGTGGGAATAATAGATAACAGGATTACTTAAGATAAATGGGGTTTGTTGATGAGTAGATTGGAAAGGTATAGAAAAATAAGAATTATGAGGAGAAAGTGCACTTTTGTTTGTATGCTTTCTTTTTTTATTATGTTTTCGGGAATACTTGCCGTGGACAAGTCTATCAATGAGATTATGAACAGGGAAAAGGGGGTGAATATTGTTTCAATAAAGCCATACAAAAACGATTATTATTATATAAAAGTTTTTAACAAGTATTTTTTGGTGAACACAAAACCTGTAAAAGACGATATCGATAGGTTTAAAGAGTGGCTTTCGGATAAATTCTAGATGTTCATGGGTGTATACTACGTTTTTTTTATTGTGCAAAAAATTCTTCTTTTTGTTTGATTAATATGTTATAATAATTTGCTGACAAACATATAAACTGTTAGATTCAGAAATATACTCCCTAAGCTTGTAGGAGGATGAATAGATGGCAAGTGAAAGACAAAAGAAGATAAGGAATTTTTGTATAATTGCACATATCGATCATGGAAAATCAACCCTTGCGGATAGACTTTTAGAGGCCACAGGTGTTCTCACAGAAAGGGAAATGGAGGACCAGATTTTAGATACCATGGATATTGAACGTGAGCGGGGGATTACTATCAAGGCTCAGGCCGTACGTATGGTATATAAAGCCGATGACGGAGAAGAATATGTTCTAAACCTTATAGATACCCCGGGACATGTGGATTTTAATTATGAGGTATCCAGAAGTCTTGCAGCGTGTGAAGGAGCAATACTTGTAGTTGATGCAGCACAAGGTATAGAAGCACAGACACTGGCTAATGTCTATCTTGCTTTGGAACACAACCTTGAAATACTGCCCGTGATTAACAAGATTGATCTTCCCAGTGCCCAGCCTGATGTGGTTAAAAAGGAAATAGAGGATGTCATAGGGTTGGATTGTTCAAATGCTCCTCTTATTTCTGCAAAAAACGGTATTAATATTGATGAGGTTCTTAAGAGTGTGGTAAACGCGGTTCCATGTCCGAAGGGTGATGTGGACGCCCCTCTTCGTGCCCTTATTTTCGATTCTTATTATGACAGCTATAAGGGTGTTATTGTGTATATAAGGGTAGTCGAGGGAAAGGTCAGGATAGGCGATGAAATAAGGATGATGTATACCAAAAAGGATTTTTTGGTTACAGAGGTGGGCTATATGAAGCCCGGAGGACATGTTGCCTGTTCTGAGCTTTTGGCCGGAGATGTAGGCTATATAGCCGCAAGCATAAAGAATGTCAAGGACACCAGGGTGGGCGATACGGTTACTTCGGTGGAAAATCCAGCAAAGGAGCCTCTTCCCGGTTATAAGAAGGTAAATCCCATGGTGTTTTGCGGTATTTATCCAGCAGATGGGTCAAAATACGGTGACCTTCGCGATGCATTGGAAAAGCTGCAACTCAATGATGCTTCACTGACCTTTGAGCCGGAATCTTCCACTGCTCTGGGTTTTGGATTCAGATGCGGTTTTTTGGGACTTCTTCATATGGAAATAATACAGGAACGTTTAGAGAGGGAATATGATTTTGACATGGTAACTACAGCACCCAGTGTTATATATAAAATAATAAAGACCAGCGGCGAAATGTTTTATATAGACAATCCCACCAATTTGCCGCCCACAGCGGAGATAGACAGTATGGAGGAGCCTATTGTAAAGGCAACCATTATGAGCCCGTCGGAGTATGTGGGAAATATCATGGAGTTGTCTCAGGAAAGACGCGGAGTATACAAGGACATGTCATATATTGATGAAGGCAGGGTAATGCTGACTTATGAGATGCCCCTTAATGAAATAATATATGACTTCTTTGATGCTTTAAAATCAAGGACCAAAGGGTACGCATCTTTGGATTATGAGCTGCTTGGATATAAAGAATCGGAGCTTGTAAAGCTGGATATAATGTTAAATGGAGAAATTGTCGATGCTTTGTCATTTATTGTTCATAAGGACAAGGCATATGCAAGGGGCAGGAGAATTGCGGAGAAGCTTAAGGATACAATTCCAAGGCAGCAGTTTGAGATACCGATACAAGCGTGTATTGGCGGTAAGATTATTGCCAGGGAAACAGTCAAGGCATACAGAAAGGATGTTCTGTCAAAGTGCTATGGAGGAGACATAACACGTAAGAAAAAGCTTTTGGAAAAACAAAAAGAGGGTAAAAAACGTATGCGTCAGGTGGGAAGTGTAGAGGTTCCCCAGGAAGCATTCATGAGTGTATTGAAGCTTGACTCTTAAAGAAGATGGTGTTGGCAATGTCGAATACTGATAAAAAACTGGGAATATACATTCACATACCCTTTTGTAAAGCAAAGTGCCTTTATTGTGACTTTAATTCTTTTATGTGCAGGGATAATTCTATCCCTGCATATTTTAATGCCATGAAAAAGGAAATGGCTTTGTATGCCGACAAGCTCAGAGGATACAGCATTGATACTGTGTTTATCGGGGGAGGAACACCCTCCTATGTGGATGAACATAATATATATGAAATAATTGCATATATGAAGAATATGTTCGATATGGAAAAGTGCCGTGAAATTACTATTGAGACCAACCCGGGCACTCTTAGCTTTGACAAGCTTATATCATACAGGGCAATGGAAATAAACAGGCTGAGCATTGGCCTTCAAGCGTGGCAGAACCGTCTTTTATCTATGCTGGGAAGAATTCACACGGTTGAAGAATTCATCGATAATTATAATCTCGCACGAAAGGCCGGGTTTGATAACATTAACGTGGATCTGATTTTTGGGATTCCCGGTCAGACCTTATGCGATTGGGTGGAAACAATAGATTGTACCGCAAGCTTAATGCCGTCTCATTTATCATGTTATAGCCTGATAATAGAGGAAGGCACGGTATTCGGAACAAGATTTGAAAAAGGAGAGCTGGTTCCTGTGGAAGATGAGCTTGACAGAAAGATGTATTGGCATACGATAGAAAAACTAAGTTATTTGGGATATAAGCATTATGAATTATCCAATTTTGCAAGAGAAGGTTATGAATGTGCACACAATATGATTTATTGGAAAGAACGGGAGTATATTGGATTCGGTGCCGGGTCCCACTCATATTTAAATGGCCGGAGGTTTAACAATGTTTATGGCATTGATGAGTACATAGGAATCTTAAACCGGGAATGTTTGCCCTTGGAGAATCCTATAGACATTGCAAAAGAGGATGAGATGTCGGAGTTCATGATGCTGGGATTAAGACTTATTGAGGGAGTAAGTGTCAAAGAGTTCAAAGAAAGGTTTGACAAAGATGTGTTTGAGGTGTTTGGGAGCCAGATAGAAAGCCTATTGCATAGGGGGTTGATTGAAGCCGGTAATGGATTCATTAAGCTTACACGATTGGGACTGACCTTGCTAATCAGGCATTTATGGAGTTCGTATGATATACTTGGCGGGAAGAATAAGCTTTTGGGTTTAAGCAAATAATAATCCACAAAAATATCTTGACAAAAGAAACCTAGGGTGGTATTTTAAGAATAGAATTAGCACTCAGCAAGGTAGAGTGCTAACAAAGGGGTGATAATGATGTTATTGGACGATAGAAAGAAGAGAATACTTCAGTCAATTATCGACGACTACATCAGTACTGCGGAACCCGTTGGCTCAAGGACAGTTGCAAGAAAACATGAGTTTGGACTCAGTTCGGCAACCATTAGAAACGAAATGGCTGATTTGGAGGAAATGGGATTTATCAAACAGCCCCATACTTCTGCGGGACGTATACCATCGGACCAGGGATATAGGTTTTATGTAGACCAGCTAATGAAAGCCAGTCAATTGACTGTTGAAGAGATACTAAGTATCAAATCCACTATGGATGTGAAAATAAATGAGCTTAATCAACTGTTAAAACAGGTTTCGGCTGTGATGTCGAAGATTACAAAGTATACTTCTATGGCAGCTACACCTGAAAGAAAGAACAGCATTTTAAAAACCATACAGGTGGTGCCGGTTGAAAGGGGGAGGGCACTTGTTATTGTAGTAACTAATTCAGGTGCAGTTAAGAACAGCCTTATTAGTATTTCCGAAACGGTTTCGCCGGAGTTTTTGATGTACGTTTCCAATATATTTAATGAGAAGCTGTCAGGTCTTACAATAGATCAGATAAACATGCCTGTAATTAGGGAGATAGAGATTTTAATAGGGCCTTCTCAGGACATTTTAATGCCTATTTTAAACGGCGTTGTCGATTGTATAAATCAGATAGACAGCTCAGAGGTTTATCTTGAAGGTACTGTAAACATGTTGAACTATCCTGAGTTTAGCGATGTAGACAAGTTAAAAGAGTTTCTGGGCCTTATGGACAAAAAGGAGCTTTTAGGCAGATTGCTTAATGAGCTGTCCCAAAGTAACGGCAATGTTACCATTAGTATTGGCGAGGAAAACAAGATTGAAAAAATGAAGGATTGCAGTCTCGTCACGACCACTTATAAAGTTGGGAATATTGTTATTGGAACAATAGGAGTTATAGGTCCGACGAGGATGGATTATTCCAAGGTTTTAGCAGCTGTAAATTTCATGAAAAACAGGATAGTGGATGAAGTTGAGAAATTGTTGGGAAAAAGTTCGGATGATCCCTAAATAATTGTAAAGCTAAAAAAATACATCGATGAGGGAGGTTATATAATTTTGAAAGAGAAGGGAAAAGACAAACAAATTGAAAAAGAGCAGGATAAGTGTCAAATCAACAGTAACGAAGATGTAAGAAAGAGTCAAAACGATGATATTTCTGCCGGGGAGGAACTTGATAATAACAGGGAAATGGAACAGCTTAGAAATGAGCTTGAGGAAAAAACAAAGAAGTGTGAAGAATATTTAAACATGCTCCAGAGAACGGCAGCAGAGTTTGATAACTATAAGAAAAGAACAGCAAAGGAAATGGGATCCATATATAATGATGCTGCTGTTGATGTAGTTAATGCTTTCCTTCCGGTGGTTGACAACATTGAAAGGGCTGTACAGGCGTCCTCAAAGGAAGTTGATGCTGCATCCCTGAAAGAAGGGATTGATCTGGTTTACCGCCAATTCAAAGAAGTCATGGGGAAACTTGGAGTAGAGGAGATTAAGTCTTTGGGTGAAAAATTTGACCCAAACTTACATAATGCCGTGATGCATGTTGAAGACCCGGAATATGGTGAAAGTGTTATTATTGAGGAATTTCAAAAGGGTTATATATTAAAGGACAAGGTAATAAGATACAGTAT
>DAOOJC010000128.1:0-5267 GCA_035384905.1 Acetivibrio sp.
CTTACACTGTTCACTTTTCAAAGTCCATATCCGCCTGTCTGAAGCATTTGACTGCTTTCATCAAGGCGACTTTTATATACTATCATGCTGTACTTACTTTGTCAACACCTTTTTTAAGATTTTACTGATGGTATTTTATAGCACTAACAAACCTTTATAAATAATATAGGATGAATATTATTTAAGTGAGGAAAAATACACAAGAAACGTTGTGAAGCAAGTTACAGCCGCTTGTTAATACGACGTGAAAAAGGAGAGCATCCGTTTCGAATAGTGAGTTTTGCTCCACACCACGGAGTATTAACAGTCAGCCGGACTATTAAAACTTAAGTTTTTGGAATTCTTTTCACTTGTTTGACACCCCCCCTGTAAATCTGAAATACCTGTACAGTATATATATAAAGTGTTAAACTATTTAATGAAAACACAACTATAAAATTATTCTATATGGAGAGAGTCTTATGGAAAAGCAAAACAACATCGAAACAACGCAAAAGAACATTCAGACAGATTCAAGCTCATGCTCCCATTTTGCTGCTTTATTATTCAGGATGAAATACATAAACCGATGGAGCCTCATGAGAAATACAGAATCGGAAAATATTGCAGAGCACAGCCTTGAGGTTGCGATAATAGCCCACTTGCTGGCAACCATCAAGAACAAGTATTACAATGGAAACTTGGACCCGAATTACGTGGCTGTTCTTGCAATGTTCCACGATGCCAGTGAAATAATCACCGGTGATATGCCCACACCGATCAAGTATTTTAATCCCGAGCTTAATGAGGCTTATAAAAATGTTGAGAAAATTGCAAACCAAAAACTTCTGTCCATGCTTCCCGATGATTTGAAAGACACTTACCGAAAAATACTGTTTCATGAGGGAAATGAGGAATGGGCTCTGGTAAAAGCAGCAGACAAGCTCGCTGCATACATTAAATGCATTGAGGAAGAAAAAGCGGGTAATAAGGAATTTTTAAAAGCAAAGGAATCTATTTTCAATTCTATTAAAGAAATGAACAGACCGGAAGTAAAGCATTTCATGGATCTGTTTATGTGCAGCTTTTCACTGACCCTCGATGAATTGGACTACTGATTTATTGAACATCGGGGTGTGTATATTATTTATGTAAAAAAATATGGAATGGACATTTCTTAACATTTATTTAATGTACCCCTTTCTAATAATAGGCGGGCTCTATATCCGGTGCGTTTAAATAAAAAATAATTTATTATTTTTCAATTTTATTCTCAAACGACCCCCAAAAATTTATTTTTCTTTCGTATTAATATAATATTGATGTATAATAAAGACAGAAAGCAAATTTTTCGTTGCAGTAAATGTTCTAATTCTGATAGAATGCAATAAATCCTAACAGACCAAGAGAAAAATTTTCTTAACCCTATATAAATATTTATTCTATGCGTTATATACATTTGGATTTTGAATACTTACAAATTGTATTCAGACAAATTTAATGCTGTGATATAAATTTTGCGGGAGGTGAAAGCAGAAATTAAATTCATATACAGCATATGGAATGTTATATACAAGCTATATTGTAATTTTTGAGGGGAGAGTGAATGTATTATGAGAAAAAAGCCACTTATTATTAAGAAGGTGCAGGTTATCCTTCTGATAATATGTATGACTGCTTCCATTTTATCTGTACCGCTTAATGTAACTGCAGAAACTGAAGTTAATTTTGCAAAGGCACTGCAATTGTCTCTTTATTTCTATGATGCCAATAAATGCGGTGAGGGTATAACGGGTGGAAGGCTTGAGTGGAGAGGCGACTGCCATGTGGAGGACAAGGAGATTCCTCTTATTCCAATGACAGAAGATTATTTTGGGACAAACCTTTCACAAAGCTTTATCGATGAGTACAGAGACGTATTGGATCCTGACGGAAACGGCACCCTGGACCTGAGCGGCGGAATGCATGATGCAGGTGACCATGTTAAATTTGGTCTTCCCGGCACCTATGCAGCTTCAACTGTTGGCTGGGGATACTATGAGTTTAGAGATGCTTATGAGAAAGTCGGAGAAAAAGACCATGTAGAGGATATATTAAGATGGTTTAACGATTTTTATCTGAAGGCAACATTTTTAGATGATGACGGAAAAGTTATCGCTTACTGTTACCAGGTGGGAGAGGGAAATATAGACCACAACTACTGGAATCCCCCAGAGCTTCAAAATTCCTCTTATCTTCTGGACTTTGCAAGACCTGCGTATTTTGCCACAGTAGAAACACCTGCAAGTGACCAGTCTGCAGGTGCTGCAGCATCTCTTGCTATCAATTATCTCAACTTTAAGGATGAAGATCCCGAATATGCACAGAGGTGCCTTGATACAGCTATTGCCCTTTATGATTTTGCCAGAGAAAACAGAGAGCTGGGCTATTCCGGTGGTTTTTACGGTTCCAGTTATGACCACGATGAGTTGGCCTGGGCAGCTGTCTGGCTCAATATAGCAACAGGAAACATGGAATATATTGATCATATTGTGGAAACCGACAGTGCTGGTTATTACACCGGTTATATGCAGAGAATTATTAAGGACACAGGCAACGACTGGCAAAATATTTGGGTTCATTGCTGGGATACCGTTTGGGGAGGAGTATTTGCAAAGCTTGCTCCTATAACCAACACCGATAGAGACTGGTACATATTCCGCTGGAACCTTGAATATTGGTCCGGTATACCTCATGAGAATTCCAAAGACACCACTTTCCTTGCACAAAGTCCCGCAGGCTACAGCGTAGTTAACTCATACGGTTCTGCAAGGTATAACACGGCAGCACAGCTCTGTGCCCTTGTTTACAGGAAATATACCGGCAGGGAAGATTTTGCAGATTGGGCCAAAGGCCAAATGGAATATATCATAGGCAATAACCCTATGGATAGAAGCTATATTGTAGGATATTCGGAAAACTCTGCAAAGCATCCTCATCACAGAGCAGCTCACGGTTCTAAGACCTATAGCATGCTGGATCCTGAAGAACACCGCCATACTCTCTGGGGAGCTTTGGTAGGAGGTCCTGACCTCGATGACAACCATGTGGATGAAACCACCGATTATGTGTATAACGAAGTGGCCGTTGACTACAACGCCGCTTTTGTAGGTGCCTCTGCCGGGCTTTACCATTATTACGGCGAAGAACTCGGACACAAACCCATTGAAAACTTCCCTCCAAAGGAAGAAGATGTTGAAGAATTTTTCCTGGAAGCAAAGGTTGAACAGGAAAACAAGGAAAGAACCCAGGTAACGGTAAAAATTTATAACGATACCTGTCATCCGCCAAGATTTATAAGAGGAATGATGACCCGTTACTTCTTCAATATTTCCGAGCTGCTAGATGCCGGTCAAACGATTGACGACATGACGGTTGAAATATATTATGATGAAAATGCGGCAAGTTATGACGGTCCGGCAACATTAAGAGGACCAATTAAATACGATGACAGCGGTACATATTATGTGGAACTTGATTGGACAGGCCGCACCATATATGGAGCCCGCGAAATTCAGTTTGCGTTGGTTTCCAGCCAGGATTCAAATTACAACAGCAATTGGGATCCCGCAAACGATTACAGCAGAGAAGGATTGGGAAAAGAGTACATCAAGACGGATAAAATACCTCTATACGTTGATGGAGAAAAAGTTTGTGGGAATGAGCCTTTGAAGGTAGAGCCTTCTCCCACACCTACTCTTGATCCGCATATTACACCATCGCCTACTCCGGAAGAAACACCTTCCCTTGAGGTCTCGTACAAGATCGGGGACACAGAATCGGCAATAAAAGACATCAAGGCTTCCATCAGGATTAAAAATACGGGAAAGAAGCCGGTAGATCTGTCAAATGTAAAGATACGCTACTGGTTTACCAAGGACTCAGCCACAGGTCAAGAGTTTGCCTGTGATTATGCTCATATAGGTAAAGGCTTGGTAACAGGTACATTTGTTGATCTTGAAACCCCTGTTGAAAATGCAGATAATTACCTTGAGATTGGTTTTGACGAAGATGCAGGTATTTTGGGAGCGGGTGCCAATACCGGCGAAATTCAGTTCAGAATCATTAAGGGCAACTTTGAAGCCTACGATCAATCAAATGATTACTCATACATGCCCGATGCAATAGAATTCACAGCAAATCCTTGCATAACTGCATATGTTAATTCGGTTCTGGCATACGGTATTTCGCCGGTTGAAGAAGATACACCCGATATTGTATACGGAGATCTCAACGGTGATGATGAAGTAAACTCGACAGATTTAACCCTATTAAAGAGACGTCTGTTAAGAAAAATAGATAAATTCGATGTGCCTGACACTCATGCAGATTTGAACATCGACGGCAGTATAGACTCATCTGATTTGACCATCTTGAAGAGATATCTTTTAAGGAAAATAACCGAATTACCTGTTATAACGAATTGACAATTTTGATTATCCTCTATTTCAGGCTTTAGTGAAGCATTTAAATTGCTTCGCTAAAGCCTTATAAAATTAACAAGTCTCCCTTCATGGTTGATCTCGGTATCGTCCACAAAGGGAGACTTTTATGATAATGTTATTCTTCTTTATCTTCTATACTATTTCTCTTCGTGATATTCTTCCTCCGTATTCACCTGCCAAATATCAATGTTCAAATCCGGATTTATGATATTCTCTGCTGCGTTAACCCCAGTCAACATTGAATGGTCCATGTTATTGTATTTAAACATCCCATATCTTCCAATGAACTGTAAGTTATTGAATTTTTTTGTATAATCAACTATAGTTTTAAGATAAGTCTTGTAGCCATAATTATAGACAGGATATGCCTTTGGTACCCGCACAATAACATAATCTTCAATTTCAGATGCTTTACATATTTTAATTTTTTCAACCTCTTCAGATGCAAGCTTAAACAACTCTTCATCAGTCATATTCCATAATTCATCATTCTCATCGCAAAAATACTCAAGACCTAAAGAAGTCTTTTCCTTATTCGGAACCATTTTATCGCTCCAGTTCTTAAAATTCTGAATCCTTCCAAGTTTTACTTCAGGAGAATGTATGTAAATCCAATTATCAGGAAAAACTACTTTTTTGTTAACAATTATGTCGACAGTTAAAAGACTTCTGTATTTTAGTTCTTCGGCTGCCTTTAAAACCTCTTCAGGCGGCTTTGGATTTAAAATTTTTATCAATTCAGTTAATGGAATACTGGATATAAAATTAGTTCCTTGTTCAACTGTAATATTGCCGTCTTTATCG
>DAOOJC010000129.1:0-5267 GCA_035384905.1 Acetivibrio sp.
CGATAAGAGGACAAATATAATTGGATTGGCTCATGCTATGCTGCCGGACAGTTTACAAATAAATAACAGGTCCAACACTGCTAAGTTTGTAGATACTGCTGTTGATGCACTTATTATTGAAATGGAAAAACTGGGTGCAGTCAAAAGTGCAATTGTAGCAAAGCTTGCAGGAGGGGCACAGATGTTTGCCTTTTCCCAATCTTCGGATTTAATGAGGATAGGTTACAGAAATGTGGTTGCGGCAAAGGAAAAACTGAGACAATTAGGTATTCCATTGGTTGCTGAGGATACTGGAGGTAATTATGGCAGGACTATTGAATTGGATTCAGCCACAGGCATTCTTCTCGTGAAGACGATTGGATACGGAACTAAGAGAATATAAAGAGAGGACAAAAGGATGGATTATACCAGCAAAATACCGTTTATTAGTGGTGCTTCCGTTACAATAATAGTAGGAATATTGAGTTATAAAAGCGGCTATGAATTAAAAACAATTTGCATAAGAATGACATTCAGCATGGTGGTATTTTTTCTAATCGGTATATACTTGAGAAGCTTTATTAGAAGAATGAAACGGGAAGTAAAACAGAAAAAGGTAATGGAAGAAATAAAAAAAAATCGCGAGCTTTTGGTTGAAGCAGCGAAGAAAAATGCACAAAGAAAAAACAGTAAGATAAATTTGACAGTGGGAAATGACACTCAAGAGGATATACATGCCGATGAGGAAAACCTTTATGACGAAGAGTTTAAGCCGCTTAAAGTGAGCAATGTTACTATAGCGGATCAGGATGAAAATTCACAACAGTAAATATCGCAATTTTTCTAAGCAGTTTATTAGCTTATATATATGAAAATAAATGGGTAATGGGGGATTAATATGTCATCTGCTAACGCTAAACAATTGGAATTATGGAAACAATACAGTGATACGAAAAGCCCTGCAATCAAGGAAAGACTTATTGTTGAGTATTCCAATATCGTCAAATACATAGCGGGAAGGCTTAGCATATATTTTGGATCCAATGTTGAGTATGATGACCTCATAGGATATGGGATTTTTGGTCTGATTGATGCTATTGAAAAGTTTGACTTGAAAAAAGGTGTAAAGTTTGAAACCTATGCATCGTTAAGGATAAGAGGGGCGATTATCGATAGTATCCGGGAACTGGATTGGGTACCAAGGTCCTTAAGACAGAAGAATAAAGAACTTGAGAGGGCTTATTCAGAATTGGAGAATGAACTCGGACATTCGGCAACGGATAAGGAAGTGGCCGAAAGACTGGGCATAAGCATTCAAGAGCTTAACAAGCTATTGGGAGAAGTTAATTTATCCTCGATGGTTTCTCTTGAAGAGTTTCTGGAGCAGAATTACGAAATAGGTGTTTCCAATACACCCGGAAGTGTTGACGAAAAGCCTGAAGGGTATTTGGAAATGGCGGAGCTTAAGGAAATACTTGTAGATGCGATAGGTAAGCTTCCTGAGAAGGAAAAAATGGTGGTTTCGCTGTATTATTTTGAGGATTTGACACTAAAGGAGATCAGTGCAATTATGAAAGTATCGGAATCACGAATATCACAGCTTCACACCAAAGCTATTTTGCGGCTTAGGGGTAAGCTTGCACGCCATAAAAGCATCTTGAGGGATTGACAGTAATATATTGAATTGAAAGGAGGGGTAGGTTTATGGATAATTCGGGTAATCTATTTGAAGAAAAGATGAAGATGGAAAGGAATATTGATAGTTTGATTTCTTTAGAGGTGTCAAGCGACAAGATGAAAGCATCCATTATTGTGACACCTCCACAGGACGGAAGAAATTTAAGCCAGAAGGAAATTGTTGAATTTTTAAAAAGAAAAGGAGTGGTCTATGGGATTATTGAGCCTAATATTGATTATATTTCAAAGTATTCTGTTTATAATGAGAGGATTGAAATAGCAGAGGGTACTCCTCCCACAAGCGGTCACAATGGAAGAGTTGAGTTCCATTTTGATTTGAAGAGGGAAAAGAGACCGGTAATTTTAGATGACGGAAGGGTTGATTTTAGAAACCTGAATCTTGTACAGACTGTAAAAAAGGATGATGTTTTATGCTCTCTTGTGCCACCCTCTCCAGGAACTCCCGGAAAAACCGTCTTGAATACAGAAATACCTGCGATAAACGGTAAGCCTGCAATGTTGCCGACGGGGAAAAATGTAGTAGTATCCGAAGACGGGCAAAGTCTTATTGCCAGCATAGATGGACAAGTTAGCTATATAGACGGCAAAGTCAGTGTTTTTGCCAACTACGAAGTTTCCGGGGATGTAGATAACTCTACGGGAAATATTAATTTTATCGGTAATGTTATTGTACGGGGAAATGTGCTCTCGGGTTTTTCAATTGAAGCCGGGGGTAATGTTGAGGTTATGGGTGTTGTGGAGTGTGCTTTTATTAAGGCTGGTGGAGACATTATATTGAGACGGGGAATGCAGGGACTTGGGAAAGGTGTTTTGATTAGTGGCGGAGACATAGTTGCAAGATATATTGAAAACAGCAATATTCAAGCAAAAAGAGATATAAAGTCGGAAGCTATTATGCACAGCAATATAATATGCGGGAACAAGCTGGAACTGTCCGGAAAGAAAGGTCTTCTTGTCGGAGGCAACTGTAAGGTTGGAAAAGAGATTGTTGCGAAGGTTATTGGTTCATATATGAATACACCAACGGAAATTGAAGTAGGTGTGGATCCTTCTATAAAAGACCATTACAAAAAAGTACGGGATGAAATGCGGCAGATGGAGGAAGATATTAAAAAGGCCGAGCAAGCCATAGCAATGCTGAAAAGGATGGAAATGAACGGTAATTTATCTCCGGAAAAGCAGGAGATAATGGCAAAAAGCGTTAGGACCAAGATTCATTTTTCCAACAGGATCGAGGAGTTAAAAGGAGAATTAATTCAGATGGAGCTTAAGCTTCAGCAGGAAGCAAACGGAAAGGTAAGGGCATACGATTATATATATCCGGGAACGAGGGTGACTATAGGTACGAGTTCGTTGTATGTCAAAGAGAACCTGCAGTATTGTTCTTTATACAGGGATGGTGTAGATATCAAGATTGGATCCATTGACAAGTGATTTATGGAATGTTTAAAAGCTGGATTTCAAAGAGTGGGAGGATCAAAAAACCATCAAAACGAGGTTATCTTGGTATTATAATTAGAAAGAATAATGTTTGGAAGTGATGTTATGTCAATTAAACCCATTGATTTTCAAGTGATGATTCCTAAGACAGCAGAGGTATCAAAAATTCAGAAGGATGAACAAAATAAAAACGTCGCTCTTGAACAGCAGCAAACCATAGTAAATAAGAAGAAATCCGAGGATAATGTCAATCTGGTTCATTCTCAGGATGAAACTCAAAATGCGAAAATAGATGATGAACAAGAAAGAAAGCAGAAGGAAAATAAACAAAAAAAGAACAGGTTTAAAGGGAGGTATGGAACAAAAGGAGAACGTGAAACGGATGAAGGGACAGGCACAATAGACATACGTCTATAGCAAAGATAAATTCTTATTTAGCAACGGGTAGATATATAAAAAAGCAGGGAGTTTTACTATTATAGATAATTATGGAGTGATGAAAATGACGGGTTTTTATGCAAGTATCATGTTTATAGGCATATTGTTGGTACTGGTTTCTCTGGTATGGATTGCTTATGACAAAAAGAAGTACTTGGAAGATGAGAAAAGAATGGACGAGAAGAAAGAAGAGCTCTTAAAAATCATTTCCGATGCAGATCTTATGATTGATGAACTTAACAGGATTTCAGATTACGTTGTTTCTGAGATGGATAAAAAGAGCAAGGAAGTGCAGAATGCGATTGAAAGCATGAGTGAGAAAGTAAAGAGTATATCAAATGAGAAAGTAAAGAGTATATCAAATGAGAAAGAAAAGAATAAATCAAAAGAAAACAATGCTTTGATAAAGGATAAAACATTAGGGACCGGAAGATTATCGAAAGAAGTGGGCTATGTTTTTAATGCTGAACCCTCTATAGATAAATCTTATAAGAAGCTTAACGATAAGGTAATTGCTGTGAACAGCAAGCATAAAGAGGTTTTAGCCCTGGCTCAAAGAGGGTTGAATGAAACTGAAATTGCAAAGAAGTTAAGTATGGGAAAGGGTGAAATACAGCTCATACTTGGTGTAAATAAATAATGCTTGCTCTATATGAAATAATCATCTTTTTTGATAATACTATAGGTTATCACTATTATTTATTGGAGGGAGCTTATGAAGAGTTTTTATATAAAAAGTGTTTTGCTTGGGATTGGAATAGGTATTATTTTTACATCATTAGTCGGTATTATATATTCTGCAGGAATGAGCCCTCAAATGAGCAAGCTGGAGATAATGGAGAAGGCAAAGCAATACGGTATGGTATTGGGCAGTGACACAATAATCGCGGCAGATGACAACAAAACGGACGGTACAGCTTTAGAGGAGGAAGAACCTGTACCTGGATATAATAACGCTGTTGATACTCCAAAGCCAATAGAAACTGAGGGTTTAAGAGAAAATACGGAAAAACCCACGGATGAGCCGGCACAGGAGGTTTTAATCAAGATAGACCCAGGGGATACATCAAAGGTAG
Source organism: Acetivibrio sp. (assembly GCA_035384905.1). Lineage (GTDB taxonomy): Bacteria > Bacillota > Clostridia > Acetivibrionales > Acetivibrionaceae > Hungateiclostridium. Next base: position 4,632 of record DAOOJC010000129.1, read on the forward strand.
TGGCTGAAAAACTCTATGAAAAAGGGTTGATAGATAGTGTTGATTCCTTTGAGAATTTTCTTAAAGAAAAGAACCTTCATGGATCCATACAGGTGGGAGATTTTGTAATAGCGAAAGGTACCGATAAAGCTACTATAGCAAGAATTATTAGCGAAATTCGTTAGTATATAGTTTAAAGGGTTTAACCCCGGTTCTTTTGACCGTTTTTTAGGACAGGTTAAAAGAATCGGGGTTATTTTATTAGTGGGATTTCACAAAGTGAAATGACCCTCGATGCCATCAGAGCTTTTGCTTAGTCAGGAAATATTTGTAGAAAGTTTTAACACTATGTTATTATTTATCAATACAGAGAAATAATACTGATAGAAAGAGGTGAAGGGTTTGAAAGCTTATCTTATCACACTTATAGCTTTATTGCAGACATTTTTGTTTTCTGCCTGCACGGTTTCAATGGTTGAACCGGGACCTAAAAATGAGGTGAATTCTTATATTGAAAGGGTGATTAAAGCGGATAAGCCCCTTGTTCTCGACCTTTTCTGCGATTCCGGAAATATAGAGGTTTACACCTGGGAAAAATCCGAGATTAAATTTGAAGTAACAAAGAGGGTAAGGGGAGTTCTGAAAAAAGAAATTTTA
>DAOOJC010000130.1:0-5236 GCA_035384905.1 Acetivibrio sp.
TTAATAGAGATATTTTCTTTTAAGGCCTCCTCGACAAACCGGATACCCTCAATAAAAAACATACCGCTTTCCTCACGGAATTTTTTCTGTTTTAATGCTTTGACTTCTTTAATAACCGGATTTTGAGCACTGCTTATGTATTTCATGCACATCTCCTCAAAATAAATTTCGTTGTTATTCTTTGGATAAATAAATAATACGTCTTCTTAAATCACAAAAAAGAGAGAGCTCTTTTGAGTTCCCCCTTTTTTATGAAAAAATTATTTTGCCGACTTAACTTTTTCCACTAACTGAGCAAAAGCCTTTTCGTCATTAACAGCCATCTCTGCGAGCATTTTTCTGTTAAGAGTTATACCAGTCTTCTTAAGCCCATTCATAAATCTGCTATAGCTCAGACCGTTCAATCTTGCTGCAGCATTTATTCTGGTAATCCAGAGCTGCCTGAAATCTCTTTTCTTAGCCCTTCTATCCCTGTAAGCGTAAACCAATGATTTCATTACAGCCTGGTTTGCAATTCTAAAGTTTGTACTTTTAGCTCCGAAATAACCCTTTGCCAGCTTTATTATTTTCTTATGTCTTGCACGCGTTCTTACCGCACCTTTAACTCTTGACATAGCCACACTCCTCCTTTACTTGTACGGAATCAACACTTTGATCACTGAAGCATTAGCATCGGATGCAATTGTTGATTTCCTCAAGTTTCTTTTCCTTTTAGTAGTTTTCTTTGTCAATATGTGACTTTTGTAGGCTTTTGATCTTTTTACCTTACCTGTTGCTGTTAAATTAAATCTCTTTTTGGAAGAGCTGTGTGTTTTAATCTTCGGCATAAGATTTCCTCCTTAAATTCTATATTACTGCTTAGGATTAAGAATCATAAACATGTTCCTACCTTCAAGCTTAGGTTTTCTTTCCACTACTGCAAATTCTTCAATTGCAACCGCAAATTTCTCAAGTATCTGTTGACCTAACGAGGTGTAATTCATTTCTCTTCCTCTAAACTTAATACTAACTTTAACCTTATCACCGTCTTTTAAAAACTTGACGGCATTTTTCAACTTAAAGTTGAAGTCATGGTCTTCAATTGATGAAGATAGTCTGACCTCTTTTATATTAATGACCCTCTGTTTCTTTTTTGCTTCTTTTTCCTTTTTGGCAAGGTCAAACATATACTTGCCATAGTCCATAATTCTACATACTGGAGGCACTGCTTGCGGTGCAATCTTAACCAAATCAAGATTTTTGGAATTTGCAAGCTTCTGTGCATCCTTAGAAGACATTATTTCAAGCATGGAACCATCAGCATCAATCACCCTTACTTCTTTGTCCCTTATTTGCTCATTGACCATTAATTCGTTTTTGTTAATAAAAAACACCTCCGGGTTTTTTGAGATTTTGCGTAATTTTTAAAAGCTTTCCGGGCATTCGGCCCATTTACTTACAGCAAGATTTCGATTCATGAAATCACGCATATAAAAAGGTGGACCCAGAAATGATCCACCTATCTCTCAACACATAATTAACAACATCTGTAGCTTAAGAGTATTAACCTTGCAAAAACAAGTCCGCAAGGTGAGAAGTGGATTACTTCTGCTTTCTTTTCGCTTATTCATAATATCAAATGCTTTAGTATTTGTCAAGAATTTTTATTAAATAATTTTACATCAGAATCTTTCGGTTTACATCAGAATCTTTCGGTTCAAAAAAATCAACCGCTTTGCCGTTCAAATACTTAGTAAACTTATATTGAATATCATTATATATCCTTAAATCACTCATCGACACCATTTCCCAGTTTTGTTCCTCATCCAGGTTACAAAAATACTTGTCTGCAATATAAGATTTATTGATTTTTGTAACATAAGCCTCTGTACAATACGGCAAAAGCTGCGTATATACCGACTCCCCGCCTATTACAAAAACATCGTCAAAATTATACTTCCTAAGTTCCTGAGTCAGTTCTTCAAATGAGCGGCACAAAATTAGATTTTCATTTGCAAAATTCTTATTCTTGCTCAGTACAATATTAGTTCTATCCTTAAGAGGCTCTCTTCCCGGTAACGATTCAAAGGTTTCTCTGCCCATCACCACTACTTTGCCTAAAGTCATCTGCTTGAAAAACTTCATATCTTCGGGTATTCTTTGCAGTAAGCTGCCTTTATAACCGATTCCCCAATTTTGATCAACTGCAACAATAGCTTTCATCTTATTCTCCTTTTTAAACAGCTACAGGAATACTCTTTATCTGTGCTCCGGTCTGATAGCCCTCCAGTACAAAGTCCTCAACTTTAAAATCATAAAAATTCTTTATATCAGGATTAATCAGCAGCTTTGGTGCCGGATAAGGAGTCCTCTGTATAAGCTCTGTAATTAACGGCACATGCCTGTCATATATATGTGCATCCGCAATTACATGTACAAGCTCCCCAACCTCAAGATTGCTTACCTGTGCAAACATATGCACTAGAATTGCATACTGAGCCACATTCCAATTATTTGCAACCAAGACATCTTGAGAACGCTGGTTTAAAATAGCATTTAGTTTACTGCCGGTAACATTAAAAGTTATACTATATGCACAAGGATACAAGTTCATCTCTTGCAAGTCACTATGGTTGTACATGTTAGCAATAATCCTTCTGCTGTATGGATTATGCTTTAAATCATAGATAATCCGGTCTACCTGGTCAAACTCTCCTTCACGGTACTTGTGCTTAATTCCCAATTGATAACCGTATGCCTTGCCGATTGAACCTTGTTCATCAGCCCAACTGTCCCAAATGCGGCTATTAAGGTCTTTTATATTGTTTGATTTTTTTTGCCATATCCAAAGCAATTCATCAATAGCAGCTTTTAGATTTGTCGGCCTCAAAGTAAGGATTGGAAATTCCTCAGACAAATCATATCTGTTAACAACTGCGAATTTCTTAATTGTATGGGCGAAGGTTCCGTCATCCCACTTAGCTCTGACGATCTCACCTTCAGAAGATATTCCGTTTTCGAGTATATCCTTACACATTGCAATAAAAATATCATCCGCTTTACTCATATTAACTTACCTCACTTATCACCCATTGTTTATCAATAGTTTATATTAAGCACATATATCACTCTTTGCCATTAAACCTGCCTGATCTGTTGAAAACCTAAGTTGCGTATTTTTATTAGTTTTCCTTATTCTTAATCTCATTAATAATCCTTGCAATAAAATCTGCCGGTGACATAGTGCCCAAGTCCCCTTCCTTTCTGGACCTTACTGCCAAGGTTTTAGTCTCGGTCTCCTTATCACCTATTACAAGCATGTAAGGTACCTTTGCCAGTTGTGCCTCTCTTATTTTATAGCCAATCTTCTCGTTCCTCAAATCCAGCTCTACCCTGATTCCTTCTTTTTCTAACTGTGTCTTGATTTCTTCGGCATAATCATGGTGTTTATCAACTATGGGCAGTATTCTAACCTGAACCGGTGAAAGCCATACCGGAAAAGCACCTGCATAGTGCTCTGTCAAAATGGCAATAAACCTTTCTATGCTGCCGAAAACAACCCTGTGAATCATAACAGGCCTGTGCTTTTCTCCATCAGCGCCGACATATGTCAAATCGAATCTCTCCGGCATCTGGAAATCCAACTGTATTGTTCCGCACTGCCAGGTACGTCCAATGGAATCCTCCAGATGGAAATCTATCTTCGGCCCGTAAAAAGCCCCGTCTCCTTCATTTATCTTGTAGCTGAGGCCTCTTGCTTCAAGGGCATTCTTCAATGCATTGGTTGCTTGCTCCCACTGTTCGTCGGAACCCATTGAATTTTCAGGTCTTGTTGAAAGTTCAATGTGGTATTTGAAACCGAATACCTTATAAAAGTCATCTATAAGATTTATTACTCCAACTACCTCATCCTTAATCATTTCCGGAGTCATAAAAATATGGGCATCATCCTGGGTAAAGCATCTAACCCTCATCAAGCCATGTAAAGCTCCGGAAAGCTCATGTCTGTGCACCAGTCCAAGCTCTGCCAGCCTCTGGGGTAAATCCCGGTAAGAGTGAAGCTTTCTTTTATAAACAAGCATACCACCAGGGCAGTTCATCGGTTTAATAGCAAAATCTCCCTCATCTATCTTGGTAAAGTACATGTTTTCCTTGTAGTGGTCCCAATGTCCCGAACGGTGCCAGAGCTCTTCATTTAAAATAATCGGAGTCCTTATTTCCTGATACCCTGCCTTTTTGTGCTCTTCTCTCCAGTACTCCTCCAAGGTATTTCTCAAAACCATACCTTTGGGCATGAAGAACGGAAAACCGGGTCCCTCTTCTAATATATCAAAAAGATCCAGCTCTTTTCCGAGCTTCCGGTGGTCTCTCTTCTTTGCCTCCTCCAGCCTTGTAAGGTAAGCATCCAGTTCACTTTTTTTATTGAAGGATGTACCATAAATTCTTTGAAGCATCCTGTTTTTTTCATTTCCCCTCCAATAAGCACCGGCTACCGATAACAGCTTGTATGCTTTAATCTTGCCAGTAGATTCCACGTGAGGTCCGGCACACAAATCCACAAAGTCTCCCTGTTTGTAAAAAGATATTGTTTCACCCTCCGGCAAATCCCGAATAAGCTCCACCTTGTATGGTTCCTGTTTCTCTTCCATAAATTTGATTGCTTCATCCCTCGGCAGAGTAAACCTCTCAAGCTTATAGTCTTCCTTTATTATTTTGTTCATTTCATTTTCGATGCTTTCCAAATCCTCAACCGAAAAAGGCTTTTCCACATCAAAGTCATAATAAAAACCGTTTTCTATTGAAGGCCCTATTGCAAGCTTTGCTTCCGGGTATAATCTCTTAACAGCCTGTGCCATTATATGAGATGACGTATGCCTGTATGCATGCCTTCCGCCTTCGTCATCAAAGGTCAAAAGGTTTAAAGAGCAGTCCTCCTCAAGCTGATAATCCAGATCCTTCACCTCACCGTTTACCTCTCCGGCAAGAGCCACCCTTGCCAATCCTGCACTTATGCTTTCCGCCACACTTTTAATGGTGACACCTTTATTATATTCCTTAACACTACCGTCCTTTAATGTAACTTTAATCATAGATATGCCTCCTGTTTATAATAATTCTCGAAAGATATTTTATGGGAATCAATAAAAAAACCCCCATCCCCTGAAAGGGACGAGAGTTATCTCCCGTGGTTCCACCCTAATTGTTTACTCATTATGACTATAACGTAATCACCGTTTCAACTCCGAGGCGGTCTTCA
>DAOOJC010000131.1:0-5229 GCA_035384905.1 Acetivibrio sp.
TCGAGCCCCCATCGCTTTTTGGTCATTTCACTTCGTGAAATCCCACTAACAAAAGAGACTATAAGCAGGTAGACAATCAATATATGCATTGTGCTTATAGTCTCTTTATATTTATATTTGTTAATTAATATTTCTTTTAAGCATTTAAAAAGTATATTATTTAAATGCTTTCATTATTCAAATCAAATATCAAAGATCCAGTTTTATATGCAGTTCTTTAATCTGCTCCGGATCGACATCGTCCGGTGCATTGGACATAAGACATGATGCATTCTGTACCTTTGGAAATGCTATAACATCCCTTATGCTGCTTCTTCCGGCCATAAGCATTACGAGCCTGTCAAGCCCAAAAGCCATTCCCCCGTGGGGAGGTGTACCATATTTAAAGGCTTCAAGAAGGAATCCGAATCTTGCCCACGCATCCTCATCTGAAAAACCTAAAAGTTTAAACATTTTAGACTGCAGTTCCTGACTGTGGATTCTAATGCTTCCGCCTCCGATTTCGTTTCCGTTCAGTACCATGTCATAGGCTTTAGCCCTGACCTTGCCCGGATCGGTATCCAACAATTCGATATCTTCATCCATCGGTGAAGTAAAAGGATGGTGCTTTGCTACATAACGTTTTTCCTCTTCATCATATTCAAGCAACGGGAACTCAGTAACCCACAAAAGCTTAAACTCCTTACTATCCGTGAGTCCCAGTTTTCTTGCAATCTCCAGTCTCAGCTGTCCTAAAGAATCGAATACCACCTCATCCTTGTCTGCAACAAAGCATATCAGGTCACCGGGCTGTGCTTCAACCCTTTGTAAAATTGCATTCATCTCATCCTCACTGAAGAACTTGGTTATGGAGGACTTAAGACCGTTCTCTTCTACAACTATCCATGCCATTCCCTTTGCCTTGTATGTCTTAACCAGTTCCACCAGGGCATCTATTTCTTTACGCTTGAATTTTTCGCCGCATCCCTTTGCATTTATTGCCCTGACGCTTCCGTCGCTATTAACGGCATCGGAAAACACTTTAAATCCGCAGTTTTCAACCAGATCCGATACATTGACAAGCTCCAGTCCAAACCTGATATCGGGCTTGTCGGATCCAAACCTTTCCATAGCTTCCTTATAAGGCATCCTTAACAAAGGAATCTCAATATCAACATTTATAGCTTCCTTGAACAATCTCTTAATAAATTCTTCATTTACCGAAAGCACGTCATCAACATTTACAAAGGACATCTCCAAATCTATCTGGGTAAACTCCGGCTGTCTGTCCGCCCTAAGGTCCTCATCCCTGAAGCACTTGACAATTTGGAAATATCTATCGAACCCCGAAACCATCAACAACTGCTTAAAAAGCTGAGGGGACTGGGGCAGTGCAAAGAATTTACCAGGATGTACTCTGCTGGGTATAAGGTAATCCCTTGCACCCTCAGGAGTACTCTTGGTAAGCATCGGCGTCTCTATTTCGAGAAATCCTTTTTCATCATAGTAATCTCTGGCAATCTTTGAAACCCTGTGCCTTAACATTAAATTCCTCTGCATATCCGGCCTTCTCAAATCAATATACCTGTACTTAAGCCTGGTGGCCTCATTTACATCCGAATCCTCTTCAATATACATCGGAGGAGTCTCAGCACTGCTGAGTATCCTGAGTTCCTTTGCAATAATTTCAATCTCTCCGGTGGCCATCTCCGGATTTATTGCTTCAGGGGCCCTATTCGAAACCACACCGCTTACTGCCACAACATATTCGCCCCTGACAGTACTGGCTTTTTCGAAAATCTCAGGATCACTCTCATCGTTGTACACCGTTTGTATTATACCGCTTCTGTCTCTGATGTTTATAAATATTACTCCTCCAAGGTTTCTTGTTCTGTGGCACCAACCCATCACAGTAACATTTTTCCCTACATCATTAATGCCCAACCCGGCACACATATGTGTTCTCTTTAATCCACGAATTGATTCTCCCATTTATTTACACTCTCCCTTTTGAATTACATTTTTAAACGGTCTATTATTGTGTCAAGGCTTATTGCCTTCTCTTCACCGGTTTTCATGTTTTTAAGCACTGCTTTGCCGGATTCGATTTCTTCATCCCCCAAAACAATGCAATACTTTGCCTGAAGCTTGTCAGCATACTTCATCTGAGCCTTAAGGCTTTTTCCCATCAAGTCCTTCTCGGCACTAAGCGATTCTTTTCTTAGCTCATACACCTTCTTTTCGGCATACTTATGAGCCTTATCACCTATGGCTGCAATAAATATATCTATGCCTCCCGGCTGCGGAAATTCTATCCCCTGGTTTTCCATAACCATTAACAGCCTTTCGATTCCTATTGCAAAACCGATTCCCGGTGTAGGCTTACCGCCGCATTCCTCGATAAGGCCATCATACCTTCCACCGCCGCAAACGGTACCCTGAGCACCGATATTGTCCGATACAAACTCAAATACGGTTCTGGTATAATAGTCAAGTCCTCTTACAATGTTTTTATCAACGCTATACGCTATTTCAAGGTTGTCAAGCCCAGCCTTCAAGCCCTCAAAGTGGGTTTTACACTCGCCGCAAAGGTGATCAATAAGAGCCGGTGCTCCCGCAGTAATCTTTTTGCAGCCTTGTTCCTTGCAATCAATAATCCTCAGCGGATTCCTTTCAAACCTTGTTTTGCATGTAGGGCACATTTTATCCAGATTCGGCCTCAGGTAGTCCATGAGTTTTTTGTTGTATTCTGCCCTACAGACAGGACATCCTATACTGTTTATATTAAGCTTGACCTGATCTATTCCCAATCTGTCAAACAGCAATCTCAGCATGCTTATAATTTCAACATCAATGGAATGTCCATAGGAGCCAAAAGCCTCAACCCCGAACTGGTGAAACTCCCTATAGCGGCCTTTTTGCACATTTTCATACCTGTAGGCGGTAATATTGTAATACAGCTTTACAGGCTGCGGCAGCGATGCCATACCGTTCTCAATATAGCTTCTTGCAACTCCTGCAGTCCCCTCAGGCCGCAACGTTATACTCCTTCCACCCTTGTCGGAAAATGTATACATTTCCTTTTGCACAATGTCCGAAGTATCACCAACTCCCCGTTGAAACAACTCGGTATGTTCAAATACAGGAATACGGATTTCCTTATAGCCATAATCCGAACAAATCCGGGCTATTTCCTTTTCAATATAATGCCACTTGTGAATCTCAGACGGTAGTATATCCTTTGTTCCTTTAGGTGCCTGTGTTAACATCATATACCTCCATTTTTTAAATATTCTCTTATTAATGCTCCTTGGGCATCGAACTCCCATTGCTTTTTGGTCTCACTTCGTGAAATTCCTCAAAATAAAAACCATGAACATCGAACCCTTTTGCATTTCGGTTCTTTCGCCTAGTGAAATCCCATTAATTAAAGCCTCTCGTCTGACAAGACGTCAGGGACGAGAGGCCTTTATTCCCGCGGTACCACCCTACTAGGCAACACTATCATGTGTTCTGCCCACTTTACATCCTTTTAACGCAAGAACATGCGGGTCAATCTAGTCGTATAATTACTTTCAATCGACCGGCTCACGGGGGTCTTTCTCCAACCTGTTTCCTTAAAAGTGCTTCCAGTCACGGCACTTTCTCCCTTAAAGGCAGTATTGGTTACTTCTCCCGTTCATAGCTTTTAAATACAGTATATAAAATTTAATACAATTATCGTCACATATTCTAAAGTTAAATTATTGCTTTTATTTTAATTGTTCTGGCGGGAATTGTCAATATCCCATGAAGTTATTATATTATTTGTATCCTACTACCCCTTAACATCTTCAATAATTTTCTTGAGTTCTTCTTTAAGGGTTTTTTCATCTTTAACAAGTAAAAAATTCTTTCGTCTTTGTCTCCTTAATATCTCTTTTTGATTCATTGTATCAGGATTTATATCCAATTCATCTTCGCTTATCTCAATTCCATTCTTTGCAAATAGTTCTAAATTCTTAGGAACATCATAACCGTCTTCGCTTTTGATAAATATTAGATTTACCGGATTAGTAAAAACATAATCAGCTATCTCATACGTTTTTGCAACATCTTCAGCCATAGGTTTAACTTTTGAAAAGAAAACTATGCACTCTTCATTTTCATTTATTTCAATCAAATCTTCCGTCCAGCAATATGAATTCGCATCAGTAAAAGCTTTTAATGATGCTCCTTTCTTTATATCTTCGTCTACACTATAATATACTTCATCTATACTAAAATCAAAAACAGTAAAATATATTTCGGGAACCTCCGGTGGAATTTCAGATATTTCTTTTGTATCCATAATGAATTCTTTTTTTGATTTTAGAGTAACCTTAGCTATTAGATCTGCATAAGATACGGAAGTTGCTTCATCTCATACTGCATATTTAGCTTGCGAAATAATATATTCCTCACGAGGCGTTACTTCTTTTAAATTTTGCATATTACTTACTATCGTACTATTTTCCGCATTAACCGAATTTACTTTCTGTTTATCAAAAGCAGACAAAACACTAACAGTGCAAGCTATTGCGGCAACAATCAATAAGCCTTTTTTAAACATCTCATAAACCCCCCGGATTTTCTATTCAATAGTTACGAGTTGTCTTAGTGCAGTACCTATACCAATTTAATATAATCTCAAAACTCTTCAGTCTTGCAGCACCCATATTTTAATGCTATTTTATAATACTTTCCAAGATAAATCATCATAAAACTGCGAGGGATGTCAATATCAGACAATAAATTATCCTGTTTAGATATATTTGATTCAATTTTCAATCCAGAAAGTTACTAAGACTTATCGAATAATTATAAAATTTCTTTTTCAATATTAGCCAAAAATCCTTTACGGCAAGTATATATTGAAACACTTTGCAGCAAGAGGTAACCAAGTCACTCTATTCTTCTTTTACTTTGCATTTAATCCCATCCATTTTATAATCTGAAAAATCAGTAATATTAATAAGTGCCTTACAAAGCCATCTTAATATTACCAACTTTGAAATTCCTTACAGCCAATATGATTGCATTTTTCATTTAAAATACAATATTGCATATTGTGCCTGTAAGGACAGAAAATGCAACTACAAATAATAAATATATAATGAATTGTTTCAAGCCTAGTATCGCCTTCAAGGCTCCAAGATTCGTTATTTTTGTCGATGGTCCGGTTATCATAAATGCTGCCGCAGATCCCATACTCATGCCGGCATCCAGCCA
>DAOOJC010000132.1:0-5225 GCA_035384905.1 Acetivibrio sp.
GATGAGGCAATATGCAAATACTTTTCTACGGAAGAGTTTTCGGTTATGCTCCCCCACATTATGTCCTATGTAATACCGGTTGCACTTGGGGATTGCTATTATGGTTTAGGCGATTATGAAGAGGCCGAAAAGAATTACTTGGCCGCTGCCGACTACAAATATATAAACCAAAGAATCGAAGTACCTTCATTATGGATAAAGCTGGCTCAAAATGTATTGGCATGGGGAGATATGCTTTATAAAGAAGATATGTTCCAAGAGGCACTGAATGTTTACAGGCTGGTACTGGAAGCACCCGGTTCTGCATCTGTGGTAAACTCCGAGTCATACCTGTATAAGCACAATTCCTTGAAAATTACCGGCAGTACAGTATCTAAAATGCTCACGGAATACGAAAAGACCGGCAACACCGGCGATATAAATCCTCAATTGGCAATCGTAGTTTTGCAGGTAAAAGAAAGAATGATAAAGCTTAGCGGTGGGTTGGATTTCAGAGGCATACCCTTAAATCTGGTTCCTGTATGGACTTTCGAGTATTTGCAGAATGTAGCCAGATACTTTGCTCAACAGGCAATACAGGCTGAAAGGGAATATATAGATTTTATCGAAACCGCCGATAATAAAAAGCTTACAAGACAGCAGTTAAAGCAAGCCGTTGACCTGGCAAAAGCCGAAGTGAATCTTGCAAAAAAGCAAAAAGATGTTGCCGTCAGTGAAACAAAGATATATCAAGAAGGCTTAGAACTTGCCGCATTGAGAAGGCAGAATATGCAAGTCAATAAAAATGCCTACTCACTCATGTCCTGGGAAAAGATACGTTTGGATGCTTCTAATGCATGGTATAGCGGTCCGAATACCAAAATAAAAGGTACTGATAAAAAAGCGTACGAATTTCTTTTTGATAATACCCTCAGTATGGGCACCATGTCCCGCGAATATGAGTTGGGTGCAATGGAAAGGCAGATAGCAGAATTAAGACAGGCTGAAGAGATGGCAAAAGCACAGTACTCAAGTGCACAGGCCAGGGTGTCGGCAGCGGAACAGCTGGAAAGAATAGCCATGCTTCGTGAAACAGCTGCAAAAGAAAACTTGATAGTTTTTGACAATCAAACCTTCACCGCCGATGTATGGACTAGAATGGGAAACTTTATGAAGAACATATCGGACAATTACCTCGATATGGCTATCAACATTTCCCGTTTGATGCAGAAGGCCTATAACTTCGAATTTGATGCCCAGCAAAACTCTATCAAACCCAACTACAGTTCAAAATCCATAAACGGCTTACTTGCATCAAATGCACTCTTACTGGATATAGACAGCTTCACCTATGATATGATAAATTCGGTAAAAACAAAGAGTATTCCTATAAAACAAACCCTGTCATTGGCCACCCGGCATCCCTATCTCTTTGAAACCTCCTTCCGCACTACCGGAGTGATGGAATTCGAAACCTATATGGAAGATTTTGATATGGATTATCCGGGTACTTACAATAGAAGAATAGAAGCCATTGAGGTCATAGTTGAAGGATTGATTCCATCGGGCGGTGTAAAAGGCTTTCTTACCAATTGCGGGATAAGCCGCTACAGAACAGCAAATTTCAACACTATAAAATTCCGCATCCAACCGAAAGATACCTTAGTTCTGTCCGAATATAAAGTAACCGGAGATTCTTTTGTATTCAGTGCCGATCCGGCGAAATTGAAGCTCTTTGAAGGAGCCGGAATATGCGGGAGCTGGAAAATCGAAATACCGAAATTCAGTAATGACCTAGATTATAATTATATTACCGATGTAAAAATAGTTTTTTACTATAAGGCCTTTTACAATGAAAATCTTGCACAAATTGTCAGGAATAATCTTAAGACGCTCGCGGGGATCAATAAAAAATCAAAAATACTGCCTCTTCGTTATATTTTCCCCGATTCCTATTATTATTTCCTGGAAAATGGAGTTTTCAATTTCGAACTGGATAAAAGTCTGTTTCCGTACAGTGAATCCGGCTTTAAAATAAGCAGCCTGAACCTTTTGGCGAAAAATTCAAATGGTACCGGTTCCAAACTGACTGTGCTAATGAAGGTGCCATCCGGAAAAGTTCCGCTAAAAATCCAGACAGGTTCAAACGTTGAAATTACACCTACTCCAATACATCCATGGGTTTTTCTTATAGGCGGAGATGCTTTGGGAAAATATACCATCGAGATCCTCAAGGAAGACAATCCGTCCTTGGTATCCGACGGCAAACTTCAGCTGGAAAGCATTGAAGACCTTGTGTTACTTTTGGAATACGACTACACCCCGGCGTTATAACGAGGCTATAAATGTCCCCCACTTTTTATAAGTGGTTGATACCAATTAGCTTTTCTGGCGGTGAATAATCTTTTGCCTCGTTGAAACACCGCTAATGTAAGAAAATTTTTCTACAATCGAAAAATTTTCTTTGAACCGAGGTGTTATAATTCTAGGAGGTGTTTAAATGAGTAAAACAACAGGAATTGCAGAACAAATTCTGTCACTGCCAAAAGGAGGAGGAACAGTACAGGGTCTTGGTGAGAAATTTAAGCCGGATCTTCATATGGGTACAGGGGTATATAATATACCCCTTGATATCCCCAATGGACCTAACGATATTGCCCCTAAACTGAACCTCTCGTACAACACAGCTTCGGGCAATGGTCCTTTCGGTATGGGGTATTCATTAAATCTTCTTGCCATAAGCCGCTCTACCAATAAATGCATCCCCAACTACACCATAAGTGATACCCTGGTCCTAGAGGGTGCCGGAAAGATGTTGGAAATTTCAGAGGGAGTTTTTCGCGTTGAAACCGATCCCTATGGCTGGCGTATTGAACGCTACGGCGAAGGCTTTATGCTCACGGACCAAAACGGTATTAAGTACAAACTTGGAACAACTGAACAGTCCAGGCTTTTTAAGGAGAATAACAACCGTACCGAAACCTTCAGGTGGCTTTTGGAAGAAATAGAGGATCCCCTCGGATACAAAGCCGTTTTCGAATATATAAGGGATGGCGGAAACCTTTATATCAAAAAAATCTCCTACAGTATTTATAGTATTGAATTTAATTATGAGAAGAGGAACGATTCGGTCATAAATTCAAGGGCCGGTTTTTCAATAATAACCAATCTCAGATGCAGCAGTATCGACCTTAATATCTGTAATTCGGAAAATCCTCTTATAAGAAAATGGATTCTTACCTATAAGGAGTCTTCCCCCGGAAAGCATTCCCTCCTCCACAAAGTAGAGTTAAAAGGCTTTGATGATAAGGGAAACAGTGAAAGTCTGCCGGTTTTGACCCTGGACTATACCTCCTTTGGCTCTCCTCAATTTACTAAATTCCGCGGCGAGCTTTCGGATGTTCTTCCGGATTCATACGACGGCGGAAGAAGAGAACTTGTTGACTTCAACGGAGACGGTCTTCCCGATTTAATGGAAATCAGGAACGGAAGAGCTGTGGTTTGGGAAAATAAAGGTAATTGCCTCTGGGGTCGGCCTCATTCCAAAGACAGCTTCCCCCTGCCCGTAGAACTTGAAGGTCAAAGCGTAGCCTTTGCAGACATGGAAGGCAACGGTACTGCGGACTTGCTATTTATGGATCGACCCCTCTCGGGTTATTATCCCCTTTTACCGGGAGGAGGATTCGGAAAACCGGTATTCTGGAGATACTCCCCCCACTCAAAACTCAGCGATACCAGTACCAGATTATTGGATTTAAACGGTGACGGTATAACCGATCTTTTGTGCATGGGAAAAGACTATTATTGCCTCTATTACAGGGATAAAGAAAAGGGCTGGATAGAAAACCCCGTCACCCTTCCGAAAAGCCTTTTCCCTCCGGTGGATATAAATGATGACCGTGTGTATTTTGCCGACATGACGGGGGACGGTTTGCAGGATATTGTAAAAGTAGACGGCTCCGGCGTGAGATTTTGGCCATACCTTGGAAACGGAATCTGGGGCAAAGAATTCAAGCTCAAAAACTCCGTTACAATTCCGAATAATTTCATTCCCCAAAGAATGTTTCTTGCCGACATTGACGGTGACGGTTGCTCCGACTTGATTTACGTCAACTCCCACCGGGTTCTGTGTTGGATTAACACTGCAGGCTCTCAACTGAGTGAACCCATCGAGATATTCGGAACTCCCCTTTCGGATGCTACAAATATACGTATTGCAGACATGAAGGGTACCGGCACCCCAGGCATACTGTGGTCTTATACTGCTCCCGGAAGCAGGAAAACCGATTATTTCTACCTTGATATATCGGGCGGAAATAAGCCTTATCTTCTAAACAGTATCGACAACGGAATGGGGCTCAAAACATCTATATCGTACAGCGTCTCCACATTGGAACGTCAAAGAGATGTTTTTTTGGGCAAGCCTTGGAATACATTTCTGCCCTTTCCCATGCAGGTTGTCTCTTCTATCGTATCTGCCGATACCATCACCGGGGTTCAAACAGTAAACCGCTATTTGTATCATGACGGGCATTACGAAGGAAGCGACATGGAATTTACAGGTTTCGGGTCGGTAGAAGTAATTGAGGAAGGAGACGATTCTGTCCCGTCAATGATTACTAGAAACCATCACCATCTGGGTTGTGATGAAAAGGAAACCTTAATACCTCTTCCCCAAAATGAAAAATTCCAATTAAAATGCTTGCGGGGAAAACTATTAAAGACAGAGGTTTGTGGCCTTGATAAAGACGGAAAAGAGCTCCTTTATTACTCAACCGAAAACAAGTGGGATACTAAAGCCTTAAATACTGCCGACGGCAGGGAGTTCACAGTTCCCATTCTTGTTGAGACCCGTACAATGCACTTTGACAAAGATGCCGAAGTTTTCAGAATAAATTCTATCGAAAACCTCGAGTTTGATAAATACGGAAATGTACTCTTACAACAACAAAAAGCCTATAACCCCCTTGAACCTTCAGGGGATAAAATACTCAATACAAGGATTTTTTACGCTGTAAGCAATGAAGAAAGGTTTGTCAACAAACCATCCAGAGTAATTCAGACCGACGAAAGCGGAAAAGTTTTTTCACTGACTCTGCGGTATTACGACAATATGCCCGAAGGACTTATCGGTGCCAAGGGTCTTATTACCAATCAAGAGTTTCTGGCATTAGATGACGAGACCGTTCAAAATATTTATTCCGAGGACCTTCCGGATTTTGAGTCCCTGGGCTACCACCGCAAAA
>DAOOJC010000133.1:0-5138 GCA_035384905.1 Acetivibrio sp.
ACCCGTGGCTAGACTTTCACTAGCTAGATTAGTGCCATGCCTGGCACACAATTAAAGGAGAGCTTCAAAAATCCGAAGCCCTCCTTTGATCTCGTCAAGCTTATTCTTCGTCTTCCTTATTTGCTATAGTCTCACTCTCATCTTCATTTCTTGTGTAGAAATGGTCTATTGAGCTCTCCGCTATATGTCCGAATGCCCAGTAGTCTTCTTCAACATCATTGAAGGGTACTTCTGCCCCAAACAGCGGTCCTCTGAACAACATTTTGTTTATTATTGTTACTGCTTCGCTACGGGTTATATTCGAATCAGGCTTAAACAATCTTTCTCCGTTTTCTATATAACCCTCTATAAGTCTTATTCTGTATATTTCTTCAATAAAGTTTTTAGCCCAGTGATTACTAATGTCAGAAAAGTTTAGCCTATCATGTTCAACATTCTTAAGTTGCAGATAATTTGCAAGAACTGTCGCAAATTCTGCCCTGGTAATATAGCTGTCGGGGTGGAACGAACCGTCAAGATACCCTGTAAACAAACCTTTCTCCGTAACAGCCATTATGTTTTTGTATGCCCAATGACTCTCGGATAAATCCGTATATGACCTGCTGCTGGTAATCTCTCCCTTAATATCCAACACATTAGCCATAATTGTTGCAACTTCAGCTCTTGTGATGTTATTGAAAGGACGGAACGTATTGTCTTCATAGCCGGCAATATACTTCTTATGGAAATTATCCTTATACCTGTCTGAGTACAGCAGGAATAAAGTTTTTGATTCATCATCATCCTTGTTTATCAGCGTTCCATCCGAAGTAATAGAAGCAATAACAGAAGAATTTACTTCTGCCTTATCCAATTGACCAACCTTGAGGGTGTATTGTATTTTAGCAGAAGAGTTTGCATTAAGGCTACTTATTTTCCATTCAATGTAATTCTCACTTACCGTACCGTTTGCAGTCTCTACAGGCGTTGTATAAGGCGGTATTTCTGCTTTAACAACAACATTGCTTACAGAAATACCTGACTTATTTTTATAGTTTAGTTCCAAGGTTATTATATCGTCCTCGGCATACTTTGATTTATCGGCACTAACGAAAATCGACAAATCCACAGGACCCGCACCGGGTACGTTATTGCCAGGTTCTGTAACTTCTTTGTCCTTATCTTTGTTGTTATCTTTATCCTTATCATTATCCTGATTACCCGGGTTATTATTGCCGCCAGAACCTCCAGAGCCTCCAGAACCACCGGAACCGGACTTTATTGCAACAGTTTTCTTTGCAATATCCGACACGTTCCCAGCATTATCAATTGACCTTGCCCAAATCTCTGTTTCACCTTTTGAAGTAATAGTAATAACGCTGTCAGGCTCATATGTACTCCAGTCCTTCTGAGTTGCACCCTTTAGACAATACTCTGTTCTATTAATTCCTGATCCTTCATCCTCTCCCGGTTCAATTGTTGCAGTTATTGAAGATCCGGTAGTCTCGGTAGCACTTGTTTTAATTGTCGGTGCTCCCGGGGGAATTTTGTCAATATTGTCAATTACCAGTGTTGTTATCGGTGATTCATTGCCTGCCTCATCTGTTGCTCTGGCTTCAATGGTTGTATTCTCCTCCACCGTTATTTTGCCGTCATCGGTTACCTCATCTATCGGAAGCCAATCTCCATCACCTATTTTTATTTCTTTTTTATCTGCATCGTCAGGATAATATACTGACACAGTTACACTCGTATTTGTGGGTTCTGTTTTATCCGGAATGAGTACCGGTGCTTCCGGTGGAATTTTGTCAATATTGTCAATTACCAATTTTCCTTCCGGAGATACATTCCCTGCTTCATCTGTTGCTCTGGCTTCAATGGTCGTATTCTCCTCCACTATTAACTCGTCATTATCGGTTATACTGCCTATCGGCACCCAATCACCATCACCAATTTTTACTTCTTTAATATATGCATCGTCAGGATAATACACTGACACAGTTACACTTGTATTTGTGGGTTCTGTTTTATCAGGAATAAGTATCGGTGCTTCCGGTGGCGTTCTGTCAACCGTAAAAGCGATTTTAAAAGGAACAGACTTTAAACCTTTTTTATCAACTGCCCAGAAGAAGATGTTATGCTTACCTTCACTAAGATTCGAAGGAACATCAATATGACCACTTACATCCTGTTTTAATCCGTTTGAAGTAATAGTGTCTAAGAAAGGAGTTCCTACTCCATTATTAACATCGATTGAATAATAGATCTGTAAAGAATCACCAATGTTTTCGTCAACAATATCTCCTATAACATCAAGTTTACTGTTTATTGTATAGCCCTCTAAATCCAGGGAAAGGTCAGGAGCAACATTTAAAATATAGTCTATTGTAATCACATAACTATAGAAATTACAATTATCTTTTGTTATTTCTCCTTCGTACTGTGCCCAATACTTCTTTTTATCTGCACTGTAACCGCTGTCGACTTTCGGCAAACTGCCGGTATACCCATCTCGTGAATATTCAAATACAGCCGGGAAATTATCATGATCGTATGATTCTGTTACGGCTATATGCCTCGTATCAGGTCCTTCTCTTTTTGGTTCACCATCAGTAACACTGACAGTTACCTCATCACCATTTATGCTGTAATTGGTGACTTTCCCCGTGTCCACAGTAATACCTGAAACATCGAAAATACCGGGGATTTCCACAGTAATTTCGGCATCTTGCTTATCTACCTGTTCAGGAGTCTCTACCACTTTCTGTGCAACGGGAGCCTCTGCTGATAAAAAAGCCACATTTTGACATATGGTTGTCAAAATCATACAAAGACTTACTGTAATTAAACAAACTTTCTTACATAATGCCTTCTTCATTTTCTACTCTCCCTTACTATTTATTTTTTATTGTTGAAAATTGAAAATACGGTTTCCTGTATTTACCCCATAATATAATATACATTTAAGATATTTTTTTCAACTATATATTGTGTAATATATGTTAATATTTAGGATATTTATGGAAAAAATATATAAATAATTATGATATTAGGCATATCAAACTAAAAACCATTTTTCAATGCAATTATAAATAGGAAATTAAACCCGTATCTTAGGTTCCATCTACATTTTTTTAATTTACACCCATCAACAGTAAGTACATTTCCAGACAATAAAAAACCCTTACAACCGTTAACAGTCGTAAAGGTTTTGGTGAGCCATCGGGGAGTCGAACCCCGGACACCATGATTAAAAGTCATGTGCTCTGCCAACTGAGCTAATGGCTCGAATATGGCAGGGATGGCAGGACTCGAACCTACGAAATGCCAGAGTCAAAGTCTGGTGCCTTACCGACTTGGCTACATCCCTATAATTTGTGGGGTGAATAGTGGGAGTCGAACCCACGACCTCCAGAGCCACAATCTGGCGCTCTAACCAACTGAGCTATATCCACCGAAAATGTGCCCCAAAAAAGGCACAAGGATATTTTAAGACAGATAATAATAAATGTCAAGCAGTTTTTTTATTTTTCCTTTACGTAATTAATAGCAATAATACATCTAAACAAATATGTCTCCAAAGCTTTACAATACACTTATAAATCTTCCAGTTCCGAAAGCCATGAACTTGCCACAGCATCACTGGGCATACGCCAATCTCCCCTCGGCGAAAGGCTGATCGTTCCCACCTTGGGTCCGTCCGGCAAACATGACCTTTTAAACTGTTGGCTGAAAAACCTTTTTATAAATACTGTCAGCCATTTCTTTATCGTTTCCTTGGAATATTTGCCCTCAAAAGCTTTCTCTGCAAGAAACGCAATCTTTTCAGGTGTTGCCCCATACCTTAACATGTGATACATAAAAAAGTCATGGAGTTCGTAAGGGCCTATTATATCCTCGGTCTTCTGCTGGATATTTCCCTTCTCGTCAGGAGGAAGAAGCTCCGGAGAAATGGGAGTTTCCAATATTTTAATTAAGACATTCTTCGACCTCTCATCCGCCACATTGTCTGCAATCCACCTTACCAAATACCTTACTAGGGTTTTTGGTATACTGCAATTCACCGAATACATGGACATATGATCACCGTTATAGGTGCACCACCCCAACGCCAATTCCGAAAGGTCACCGGTGCCTATCACAAGTCCGCCTTCCTTGTTGGCAATATCCATCAAAATCTGAGTGCGTTCCCGGGCCTGAACATTTTCATAAGTTACGTCATGTACCGCCGGGTCATGTCCTATATCCTTAAAATGCTGAATACAGGCAGCCTTAATATCAATTTCCCGTATATCCACCTTCATAGATTTCATTAACTCCATGGCATTGGAGTAAGTTACGTCAGTTGTCCCGAATCCCGGCATAGTAACCGCAACAATGTTCTTTCTGGGAATACCGAGATTATCAATGGCTTTTGCGGTTACCAAAAGGGCCAGTGTGGAATCAAGGCCTCCTGAAATACCAATAACAGCATGCTTAAGTCCGGTATGCTTTATCCTCTTTTGCAATGCAGCAGTTTGAATGGAAAATATCTCACTACATCTTTCATCACGGCTTTTTTCATTGGAAGGTACAAAGGGATGGGGGGCTACATATCTCATTAATCCTTCAGTTTTGTATTTCGGAAGCTCTACCCTCACTTTTCTGAAGCTCTTGGAACTTTCATTCCACAGCTCCATAAAGCTGGTATTTTTTCTTCTGTCATTCATCAACCTCTGGCTGTCAATATCCGAAAATATAAGCTGCTCATCGCTTTCAAATCTTTTTGACTCGCTCAAAAGAGTTCCGTCCTCGCAGATCAATGCATGGCCTCCGAAAACAACATCCGTAGTCGATTCATTTATACCGGAAGAAGTGTAGACATAACCCGCCAGGCATTTTGCCGACTGCTGCCGGACCAGTTCTTTACGGTACTCATACTTTCCTATAACTTCATTGCTGGCAGAAAGATTAAAAATTAACAATGCCCCGGCCATCGTCTGATAAGCACTGGGTGGAACCGGAACCCATAGGTCCTCACACAATTCAACACCAAAGCATATGTTTTCCCCGGCATCTTCAAAAAGCAAATCATTCCCAAAGGGAACTTCCTGACCGCACAGGAACACCGTATTGTTTACAGCATTTTTCCCGGACGCAAACCATCTCTGTTCATAAAA